>JAUXLW010000011.1 GCA_030623545.1 Acidimicrobiia bacterium
ATCCCGGAACGGCCTCAACCGCCGTCTCTCGAGATGCCAAGCTTCCGTCTTCAGGCCGACGAGTCGTTGGCCGAAGGCTTGCGCCGCGTGACCTTGGATCAGCTGCGGTACGCCCGGCGGGCGCTCGAGCAATTGCCGGTCGATGCCGGCGTACACGAGGCCCGCAAGTCGGTCAAGCGGGTGCGGGCGGTGCTCCGCCTGACGAGGAGTTACGTGGGTGATGGTGTCTACGGGCCTGACAACGCGAGATTGCGCGACGTGGGGCGAACGTTGGGCCCGGCCCGGGATGCGGCCGTGCTGTTACAGACCTTTGATGCACTCATCGCGCAAAATGCTGCTGAGCCGGGCACCGGGGTGTTCGAGGATTTTCGCCACCACCTGGCGGACCGCCAGCGGACCCTGGAGAACGAGATCGATGAGACGGTGAAACGGGAGGTGCTCGGGTTCCTCGACCAGTTCAGCAACGGGGTTGCCGACTGGGCGAGCGATCCGAACCGACCAGCCATCCCCGACGATTTCGCTGCTATCGCCAAGGGCTTTCGTCGGATCTATCGGCAGGGCCGCAAGCGCATGAAGGACGCCCAGGTCAACCCGAGCACTTCAGCCTTTCACCTGTGGCGTAAGCGGATCCGCTACCTGAGCTACCAGGTCCACGTGATTTCCGAATCATCGGCGTATCTGGCAGACGAATTGGCCCCCGACCTGGCCGAATTGGCGGTCGGTTTAGGAACCGAGCACGACCTGGCGGTCCTGTCTGAGATGGCGGGCGAGCAGCCCGACCTCATTCAGGACGAAGCCAGTCGCCGGGACCTGTTGAAGCTTCTCGAACAGCACCGCCTGGACCTCCAGGCGGCGATGGGGCCAATCGGAAGGCGCATCTATCTGGAGGCTCCCCGGCAATTCGTGGACTCCCTCGGAGTCGGGTGGGAGAAGTGGAAACACCGGGCGGGCTGATCGGTGGCTGCAGCCCCAACTCACCGGGCGTGGGTCTTGGTTTGCCCGGTGAGAAGCCGGCGGTCTAGTGCCCTGCGACTCGCATAGAGTCAGTCGATGGCCGTTGTCACCGACACCGTCGAGGTGCGCTGGTTCATGACCGGCCCGCCGCCCAGGGTTGTTTCCGACTGGTTCTTGCACGCGCCGGTTCCGGCGATCACTGAGTCAAGAGCCGACCTGTATCTCGACCTGGCGGATCGCGATGACATGGGTGTGAAAGTACGGGCCGGCAACTTGCTCGAGCTGAAGTTCCGAACAGGAGTACATGCCGGGCTGGGACTAGCGGAAGGTTTCGACGGGCGGGTCGAGTCGTGGACCAAGTGGGGGTTCGCCCTGGACCCGGCGAAAACAGGAACGGGAGGGGGCGATCCCAGATGGATACAGGTCGAAAAGACGCGGCGAACGCGACTCTATGAGGTTGCGCCTGACGGAGGCTCTTCCCACGCGGTGCCCTCGATGGAGCGGCCCGGTAAGAGCGGCTGTGCGGCCGAGCTCGTGGAGGTACGGGTCGGTGACCAAATCGCGTGGGGGATTGGCTTCGAGGCGTTCGGAACTGCCTCAGACCTTCGGCAGGTGCTCGTCGACGGCATAAACGGGTATGTGGCAGATACCCCGCTTGGGAGCCTCGAGTTCGGGATCCGTGACTCACACAGCTATCCAGCCTTCCTGTCATTCTGGCCACCTCGGTGTTGATCCCTACCCATCGACGCCAAATAGCACCTCTCAGGACCCCCGGATTGCTGGATGTGCGGGGTGGTTGGCATGATCGCGCGCCACTTCGCTTGCCTACTAGGAACTGTCCGGACTACCGGATCCATGACACTAAATCTTGACCGATTCTCGTCGTCACCGAAGCGGAACGTGAACCGAGTCCTCCCCTGATGTGACGTGGCCTCTGATTTCGGTGGTTGCCACCACTGCCGCGTGGGCGGCCGTGCACCCGAGTGCTTTGGCGATCTCCTTAAGAGTCATTGCCCCCCTCCCCGCTCACAGCAAGACCAGCATCGGCGGTCTTGGGAGGTAGGCCCAGCACGAATGTGAGGCTGGTGATGAAGTCATCCACATCGAGCACCGGATAGGCGCCATCGCGTATGAGCATGTTGCAGCCTCGCGATGTGGCTCGCTGAACGTCCCCCGGCACCGCCAGCACCGTGCGACCCTGTTCGAGCGCTCGGGCCGCCGTGATGAGAGCACCCCCCTTGACGCTGGCTTCCACGACGACTGTCACCCCGGCCAAACCGCTGATAATTCGATTGCGGGGCGGAAAACGCCACGGGGCGGGTGGCGTTCCGGGAGCGTATTCGCTGACGAGAGCGCCACCATTCTCAACCAAACTGCTTGCGAGGTCACCGTGCTCAACAGGGTATGTGACGTCGACTCCGCAACCGAGAACGGCCACTCCAACTCCCCCACCCTCCAGACAACCGCGATGGGCCTCACCATCGATTCCACGAGCCAAACCCGAGACGACGACCCAACCTTGCTCGGCGGCGGCCCGGCCCAGTGTCCGGGCCAGCTTGCGGCCATATGAGGTGGCAGCACGGCTGCCAACGATGGCAACCCCGGGGGCGGCCGGAAGGTTCCCCCGCACATAGACCAGATCGGGGGCATCGGGCAATTCGGCCAGTGCTGCCGGCAGGTCTTCCTTTGCTATGACGGTCGCCCCGGCGTTCGCGGCCTCAGCTGTGGCGTCGACGCCCAGCCGACCATGGATTCCGTCGCCGACTTTCACCCGCCCACCTTCGATGGCTCGCAACACCGCCTTCGCCCCATCCCACTCTGCGAGAAGAGCCTGGACCCTGGTGGGATGCAACCCCAGAGAAGCGAGACGCAAACGGTCGTCGAGGCTCACAGGTCCTCCCGGTAGGCAAGAGCCTCGGTGACGTGCTCTCCACCGATGTCGGTGCTGCTCTCGAGATCCGCCAAAGTGCGGGCAACCCGCCGAACGCGGTCCCAACCCCGGGCGGTCAATCGCATCTTCTCGACCGCTGCCGACAAGAGTGCCTCGGCCCCCGACGTGTAACCCTGTTCATCGAGCTGAGGGCGGGTGAGTGAGCGATTCAACACGCCGCGATGCAACTGGCGGTCTCGAGCAAGGACGACTCGCCGACGTACCGCCCCCGAACCTTCCCCGGGCGGAGCGGTGATGGCCGCCACCGACAGGCGCTCAACGCGGACCCGCAGGTCGAACCGATCGAGGAATGGGCCCGAAAACCGAGCCCGGTACCGGGCCTTCGCGGCAGCAGTGCAATCACACCCCACCAGGTTGTCGCCCTGGAACGCGCACGGGCATGGATTGGTGGCGGCCACCAGTTGGAATTGACTGGGGAAGAGCACTGAATGGCCCCGGCGCGAGATTGTGACCGAACCGTCCTCCAGCGGCTGGCGCAAGGCATCGAGCAAGCGCACCGGCGCCTCCCCCAGCTCATCCAGAAATAGCACACCTTTGTGGGCCAGAGTGACCTCACCCGGCGAAGGGACGCCGGACCCCCCGCCGACCATGGCCGCCACCGTTGCCGTGTGATGCGGCTGCCGAAATGGGGGGGCGGTGGTTCGGCCCCGAATTCGGCCGGCCGCGGCCCACACCAGGGCTACGTCGAGAGCCTCATCGGGCTGGAGCTCGGGCAAGATCCCGGGCAGACAGCCGGCCAACATGGTCTTACCGGCACCCGGTGGCCCCATCATGAGCAAATGGTGCCCGCCGGCGGCCGCCACCTCGAGAGCCCTTCGAGCCGTCTGTTGACCGCGAACATCGGCCAGGTCGGGAAGAAGCCGATCGTCAACAGGCGGGGACGGCGCCTCCATGGTGCCGGGGCTGTTGCCAAGGGCCACATCTGTGGCTTCGAGCAAAGAGGACACGCCGCGAATGTCGCTGCCCTCGATGCCCCAGGCTTCGGTTGCAGAGCCCGGTGCCAGCAAACAGGGCAGGCCGAGCTCGCGGGCCACCAGCGCTGCGCCGAGGCCTCCTCGCACCGGCCGAACGCTTCCGTCCAGGGCGAGCTCCCCCAGCGCGACAACGCCGGCTGCGTCGGCAGACACAATCCCCGTCGCGATCAGAACTCCGAGCGCAATCGGCAAGTCGTACGCCGAGCCGGCCTTGGGAAGGTCCGCCGGGGCCAGGTTGACGGTGACTCGTTGAGAGGGAACCCTGAAACCCGCCGAAGCAATCGCGGCGACTACTCGCTCGCGGGCTTCTCTTACTGCCGCGTCCGGTAGGCCCACGATCGAGAAGATTCGTCGCTCTCCCCGGGTGGCGTGCACCTCGACTCGAACCGGCCTGGGCTCCACCCCGACGAGGGCGGTTGAACTGATTGATGCGAACATACACTCACCGTATCTGCAGCGCGCGACACACACTTTCTGTGGTTAAGTCCCACCCTGGGCGGTTATACTTTCATCGATGCCACGGCCAGCGACCATTGCGTGCCGGCGCTGCAACGAACAGGTGACCGTGCGGGAGAGGGGACCCGTGCCCACCTACTGTGCGGGGTGCCGAAGCCAACCCAAACGCGACGGTGAACCGCGCCCAGTCTCGATTGCCTGTCGTAACTGCGGAGCCCAGGTCGAGGTCAAATCACGCGGCCCGCTGCCAAAACAGTGCCGGGGAAAATGCCAACCGGGGGCCAAACAACTCCCCGACCGGATCCGCCATCATGACCACCGCAAAACAGAGTCTCTCGCGCCGCGGTCGGCCCGACCATCCCGAGCCGGGATCAAGCGACGACCACAACCCGCTGAGCGCCAGACCGCCGGACCGGCCGGCTTCGCAAACGAGGTGCAAATAACCCGGCTGGATTCAGCCACAGGAGCTCAACGCATGCCCACGCCCAACCACAGGCTTCACGTGCGACTGAGCCGAATTCGCCACGCCCTTTCGATCGGATTGTGGCTCTTGGCCGTGCTGGCAATGGTTCTCATCTTCGTGCTCGGCAGCCAACCGGCGCCGCCGGAGCTGGAGACCTTCACTCCCTAGCCCGTTATGCCGGGCCGGCGGGCCCGCTACCTAGCATTGAGCCATGGGTTTCAATCCCTTTCGCCCCCAGCGCCGAGGACTCGCCGACATCGTGATGGTTGTCGGCGCAACCGTGATTACAGCAGCAGTGGTCGTGTGGGCACTCTTGGCGTAGAAATCGTCGCGCTCGTCCAGCCGTACGCGGCTCGCAAGAGTTACGAGTGCCCTGGTTGTTCCGGGATCATCGCCCCGGGAGAGGGCCACCTGGTGGTGGTGCCCGAGTACGAACCGGACCTGAGACGACATTGGCACCGGGGCTGCTGGTTCAAGGAGAGACGCCGTCGAGCATGATCAACTCACCTCCGGCAGCCAGCGCACCTCGGCCCCGTGAGCATCGAATCGCACTGCGATCAAGTCAACCCTTGAAACCCCGCCCAGCCGACGAGCCGCCTCCCACACTCGATTCGCTTTCTCCTCGGAAAATGCTTCCCGGGGCTCGGATCCAACCCGGGTCTTGACCTCGACCGCCACGCGCTTGGATCCGAACCTGACCAACAGATCGATCTCTCCGCGGCCAACCCGAACATTGCGGCCAAGCACGGACGCTCCCCGGGCCATGAGAAACTGCGCTGCCACCTGCTCACCGAGCCGGGCAAGGCGCTGATTGGCTAGAGCGCGGTCCCGGGCTCCAACTCTTCGATGTTGACGTCGCGAAAGCTCATGACTCGCACCTTCTGCAGGAAACGAGCCGGTCGATACATGTCCCATACCCAGGCATCCTCGAGTTCGATCTCGAAATAGACGGCATCGCCCACCTGGCGGGTGCTGAGGTCGACCTTGTTGGCAAGGTAGAAACGACGCTCGGTCTCAACGACGTACTTGAACATCGACAGGACGTCTCGATACTCCTTGTAGATCTGGAGCTCGACTTCGGTCTCGTATCTCTCGAGATCTTCTTCGTTCACCGGGACGCTCCTGTAGCTGCCTCTGCAACGTTAGACACTTGCACCATCAACGGCGGGTAGATCATGGATATCAGGGAGGTGTGACACATAGCCTCGCTACAAGCCGTCCCAGCGAGAAGGAGGCCACACCCGCACAAAGGCGCGACCAACGACATCGTCCTTGTGGATTGGCCCGAATACCCGACTGTCGCGGCTCTGGTTGCGGTTGTCACCCATCATGAACACGAAGTCGGCCGGCACCGTAAGTGGATCCATGTCGCGAGTCGTCACGCCCTCAGGTATATATGGCTCAGCTATGGGGCTGCCGTTTATGTAGATCTGGTTATCGCGGATCTCAATGGTCTGCCCCGGCAAGGCTATGACTCTCTTGATGAGAACCGTGTCCGGCGAAACCAGTCCGGTGGCCTCGCCAACACGGCGCACCACCCGCTGGGCTAGAGAGCGCTCCGCGTCCACCGCTTCCGGCGAGTCGAAAACCAGGATGTCCCCCCGTTCAATGGCCCCGAACCGGTAGGAGAGCTTGTTGACAAGAACGCGGTCCTTGATCTCGAGAGTTGGCACCATGGATGCCGACGGGATGTAGAAGGCCTGAAAGAAAAAGGTCTTTATGACGATGGCCACCACAACGCTCACGACGATGAGAGCAGGCAGCTCCTTCCAAAACGACCGACTTCGCCGCTTTGATTTGCGCTTAACCTTGCGGGTCTTCCGGCGCCGTGCCTGGGCTTCAGCGATCTTGATCTTCTCGAGGTCGTCATATGTGGGATGTTCTTGCGATGGCTCCGGCATCGGGGAACCTTCATCATCGCCCAACGTGACCTCACGTTCGGAGCGACGCGCCGCCCGGATCTGCGAGTCCAGCTCGCTCAGTGAAGGCTCCTCTGCTGGGCCGCTGGTGGTTTCTTCGAATAGCTGTTTGAGAGCGTCGAATCGATCCAACACGGACCCGCCGTTCTCGTCGGCGGGCTCCGGCCGCGCCTCATCCAACTCATTGTGTTCCGGGGCGGCACCCTTCTGTTCGGCGGGGGAAGGTGGCGCTGCCGAAGGAAGATCCTCCCCTTCCGGGCCCTCCACGAATCGCTCGAACGGCCTTCGAGGCGGGAGCTCTTCATCGGGTGTCTGCTTGTCGGCCATAGTGTCAACTCAGCCAGGGTAGATAGGAGTAACGCTTAGAGGTCATCGGGCGCCGGGAAGGCATCCTTGAAGGATGGCGCCCCTACCGCTTTTCCTTGATGCGGGTTGCTTTGCCCACCCGATCGCGGAGGTAATAGAGCTTCGCTCGCCGAACCGCCCCGCGGCGGACGACCTCGATCTTGGCGAGGATCGGAGCGTGAACCGGAAAGATCCTCTCAACTCCCACGCCGAACGCCACTTTGCGCACCGTGAACGTCTCCCGGGCGCCGGTCCCGCTGCGGGCGATGACTACGCCCTCGAAGAGCTGGACGCGCTCTCGCCCTCCTTCGACCACCCTGACATGCACGATGACGGTGTCGCCCGGGTTGAAATCGGGGATGTCATCGCGGAGAAAGCCATCTTCGAGCTCTTCGAGCGTGTTCATAGAGTGCCTTGCACAAGAAAAGTCCCGGCCGATGCCGGGCAACAAACTCTAATGCTTGTCGAAACCTTCCGCTACTTTCCGCCACAGATCGGGTCGGCGTGAGCGGGTGCGCTCAGCCCTTTGCTCGGCGCGCCATTCGGCAACGCGACCATGGTCGCCGGAGAGGAGTACCTCGGGTACGTCCCAATCTCGATAACGCGCCGGCCGGGTGAAGTGCGGCTCCTCGAGCAGGCCATCGCGATAGGACTCATGCATGATCGACTCGGGATTGCCAACCGTCCCCGGTAGAAGTCGAACTACCCCTTCAATCACGGCAAGGGCTGCCACCTCTCCGCCCAACATCACAAAGTCGCCAAGCGATACTTCTTCATCAATCAGATGCTCTGCCACCCGTCCGTCGACTCCCTCATAGCGCCCACAAACCAGGGTCAGGTGCTCGACGTCGGCAAAGCGATCCAGAGTGCTCTGTGTGAGCGGCGCGCCGGCGGCCGAGAACAAGACTTTCTGCGAACCGGGCAGATCTGCCAGGGCGGCATCCAGCGGCTCAACCATCATCACAAGGCCGGCTCCACCGCCGAAAGGGCTGTCGTCCAGCTGTTGGTGAGGACCCAGACCATAGGGCCTCAGGTCGACCACATCGATCTCCACAACGCCATCGGCCCGGGCCCGCTTTACGAGACTGGTTCCCAGAGGCGAAGCGAAGAACTCAGGAAACATGGTGATAACCGAGATTCTCACACCCTCAGGTTATCCTCCACACAGGCAGAGGGCATATAGGGAAGTAATGACCCAAGAAGGCAGGGGCGATGACTTTTGGACGACTGGCGGGCGTCGGATCCCTGAGGACAAGACTGTGCGCCCCCTTCTCCATGCGCTAAAAGCAGCCAGACTGGCCCGCGAGGAAGACCCCGCGGACAGGGCAGCCGTGAAGGAGTGGGCCGACAACACGACGATTGTTGTCGACTTCCGGCCCCCGGCGCGGGTCGACACCCCCATCGCGAGATCGCACCCCACACCTTCCGAATACGCCGAGGCTGCCGATTCGGCCGCCGCCGCCTTGACCCAGGCCATCGCCTCTCGCCCCACCACCGACGAGGAGTGGATCAGTGTCGAGCCGGAAGCTCCCGGCTCCCAACTCCCGGCCGAGAAACCAGCCCCGGCCCGGCCGCAACCGGCTCCCGAATGGGGCGAGCAGTGGCGAGATGCCGTTCAAGGTTGGGTCCGGATTGGCGACGGCGCCAAGGTGTGGCGCCCCATTGTCACCACAACGACCACGGTCCCGAACTGGGAGATCGACACCAATCTCGGCATTGTGACCGGGGAATCTGCGTGCGCCGTCGAAACCAAGGGCCTCGGCACACTGGTTGAGTCGGTGGATGGCAACGATGCCATGCGCAAGATCCTCGCCAGAGACCGGGCCCTGGCACAGGAAGCGATGGTCCGCGAAGCGGTTGCCAGGGGCGCCCATGCCGTGATTGGCGTGAATCTGGATTACACATTCCTTGGTGAATGTCTGATCCTGACCGTCACCGGTACCGCGGTGACCCTGCGCAACGCCCAGAAGTAACGCCTACGTCCCCGGTCGCTACACCTAGAGGCCGTCCACTAGTTCCTGCACCACGGCCATGAGCAGCTCGACGTCTGATTCTTGGGTCCGCCAATTGACGAATGCCGGCCGCAAAGCTACCCGGCCTCCGTAACGAGTTGTCCCCGCGTAAACCCTGCCGTCGGCCATGATCGCTTCCCCGAGACGTTGATTGAGGTCGTCCAGCTCGGCAGCCGACGCACCCGACGGCCGATAGCGAAAGCACACGATGTTGAGCGGGACTTCGGCCAGAAGCTCGAACCGGGAATCTTCTCCGACCAGCCGTGCGAGGTGTTGGGCGTTGCCGACACAGCGTTCCACCATGGAGCGATATCCGGCCCGGCCATAAGCCCGCAGAGTCGCCCACACCGTGAAGGAGCGGGCCCGGCGCGACATCTCCGGCCCGAGGAAGAAATAAGCCGGCCGCTCGGCGTCCGGATCGGGCAGATAGTCGGCCCCGGCCGAGAAAGACTTCAAGAGCCACGACTCGTCGCCCACAAGGACAATGCCGTTGTCGAAGGGGACGTTGAGCCACTTGTGCCCGTCGGCGATCACCGAGTCTGCGCGTTCGATACCGGCCGCCAAATGGGCGTAGTCGGGGCTGATCCGCGCAAAGAGCCCAAACGCTCCGTCGATGTGGAGCCAGGCGTTGTGGCGCTCCGCGAGGTCGGCGAGGGCATCGATAGGATCGAAATGGCCGGCGTTGACTTCCCCGGCGTTACCTACAATGATCGACGGGGCCCCGCCGAGCGCCACCAGCGCCGCTTCCATTGCCTCCAGATCGATGGTCCCGACCCCATCCGCTGAGAAGGTTTGAACGGCCGACCTTCCCATACCCAGCATGCCAAGTGCTTTGCGGGCCGAGACATGGATCCAGCCGGATGACAGCACCTGTGGGGCTGGAAGGTTCCCGAAACCCTGGTCGGCGAGATCGATACCGTGCTGTTCTGACCACCATTGCCTGGCAGCCCCCAGGGCCGTGAAGTTCGCCATGGTTGCCCCGGTCGTCAGCAGGCCGCTCCAGTCGCTTGGCAATGCGAACAGATCCTTCAGCCAGTCGATCGACACCAACTCGAGCTTGGTCGCCAGGGGCGCCGCATCCCACCCGCCGTTGTTCTGATCGAGTACCGAGGTGACCCAATCGGCACCTAGTGAGGCCGGCGTAGACCCCCCGGTGACCCAATGAAAAAAACGCGGACCCGCCGACGTCACCGTGGCTTCCAGGCCCCGACCGAGCAACTCACTGAGGGCCGCTACGGCCCCATCACCCTCCTCCGGGAGTTGAGCAGCAAAGCTATCGGCAACGGTATCCGAGTCCGGGCTGCGCATCTGGCGGGTGTCGAGGCCCTCGAGGTAGACCAGCGCCTCGCGAGAGACCAGCTCGATGACGTCCTTGAATTCGCTCGGGTTCGCCAGAGGGTCGCTGGGATTGATCGATTGATCCATGTCCTGTTACTCCTGCTGGGCCGGTTGAAGAATCTCGTAGACGGTGTTCCGGCGAGCCGGCGTCCGGCCGGCTGCCAGGATCGTTTCCTCTAATTCTTCGGGCGTAGCCAACTGTCCATGGGCAGCACCGGCTGCTCGGGAGATGTTCTCGTCCATCAGCGTTCCCCCCATGTCATTGCACCCGGCATCGAGCAACCGCCTGCCACCCTCCAAACCCAGCTTGACCCAGGAAGCCTGAATGTTGTCGATCAAACCATCGAAAGCGATGCGAGCTACCGCATGGATCAAAACCACTTCATCCCAGGTCGGGCCCGGCCGCGATTGTCCCCGGAGATAGATCGGGGCTCCCATGTGAACGAACGGCAAGGGCACAAACTCGGTTATGCCACCGGTGCGTCGTTGAATATCACGGAGCACTTCCAGGTGGTTGGCCCACGAGCGGGGACCGTCGATATGCCCGAACATGATGGTGGAAGTGGACCGCAGGCCCATCTCGTGCGCCTTCACCATCACATACGCCCATTCGGCGGTCGTGATCTTGTCGGGACACAGGTGCCGCCGCACGTCATCGTCGAGGATCTCGGCCGCGGTCCCCGGGAGGGTTCCCAGGCCCGCTTCTTTGAGCCTGGCAAGAAACTCAACCACGGTGGCCCCCGACGTCTCGGCCCCTTGCCACACCTCGAGCGGGGTGAAACCGTGGATATGCATGTCCGGAACGGCAGCTTTGATCAGCTCAGTGACATGCACGTAGAAATCACCGGTGAAGTCGGGATGTATCCCTCCTTGCAAGGTGACTTCGGTCGCTCCCCGCTCCCACGCCTCACGGCTCCGTTCCACCACCTCATCAAGGCTCAGAAGGTATGGCTCCCCTCGCAGGTTGAGCGACCGGGGGCCTTTGGAGAAAGCGCAGAACCCGCAGCGGAAGTAGCACTGGTTGGTGTAGTTGATATTGCGATTGATTACGTACGTGACCACATCGCCGTTGCGCTTCCGTCGTAGATGATCTGCGGTGGCGGCGATGGCATCGACCTCGGCTCCCCGGGCCCGGAAAAGCACCTCAACCTCATCACGACTCGGTGGGTCTCCGTTGCGGGATCGCTCGAGGATGGCCCCGACCTGATCTCCCACCTGCGAATGCTCCGATTGGGCGATAACCCAGGCCTGGTCCGTCCACTCGAGAGATAGGCGAGTCGCAGGAAGGGGTGGATCGAGTGCCAGGCCGGGAGCCCACTCATAGCGCGGGCGGGCGACACCACTCCCGTCGATCTGGTGCAAGTAGGCCGAGAACAGCTCACGATCAAGAACTTCGCGGGCGGAGTCGATTTCGACGCCGGGAGGAATAGCCGTCCTTTCGACCAGAGTGAGGGGATCGACCATGTCGCGCAGCTGGCCGAGAGATTCGGAGTCCCAGTCGCGCAGGAGGAGGTCTCCGGCACCCTCCGCGACTGCGCTCACCGCTTCGTCGGTCGTGTCGACGAAAACCGACACTGCGGTGTCGACAGCCGGGAAAGACATCAGCTCGATCGCCTCCGACACGCGGCTGCGGCCGGTTCGCAAGAAAGCCGCGCCGGACCTGACCACCGCATCGAGGACCTTTTCAGCAGGCCCTTCGTAGAGCACGGTTATTCGCCAACCGGGCACGCCCGCAGCAGCCAGCTCCAGAGCCTGATCGGGGGTGGCAATCCAACCCAGTGGCTCGACCTCCCCCGGGCCGGCCACAGGAACCAGTCCACCGGCGAGAATCTCACGGCGAGCATCGGCCGATAGGACCGCCGACTCGGCCACCGTGGCGCCCTGCTTGCGGCGGGTGGCAGCCCACACCTCGCTGACGTCCTCGGGCGCCGGCCGTAAGCGGTGGTAGGTGATCAACTGCTTGCCTCCATCTGCGGTGACAATGCATAACCGTCACCGTCTGCCGCCTCTCGGACCGCCGACAACAGAGTGGGATCGATCCATTCCTCCGAAATGAACTCGGGATATACCGGAAGGCGGGGTTTGAGCTCGAATCCGGCGGCCGCAGTGCGGTTTCGCAGCTCCTCGAGATGGGGCCAGGGCTGCTCGGGGTTGACCCAGTCGATCGTCAGTGGCGAGACACCGCCCCAGTCGTTGATTCCGGCGTCGAGATAAACCTCATACCTCTCAGAGAGATTTGGTGGAACCTGCACATTCATGCCTGGGCCGAGGATCCAGCGGGCTACCGCTACCACCCTGGCAAGATACTGCGCCGTGGGCTCGGCAGAGCGGCGCATGGGCGTGTCCGCTTTGGCCCGAAAGTTCTGAACGATGACCTCCTGCAGGCAGCCCCACCTCTCGTGCAGGTCGGCAAGGGCAAACAGGCTTGCGACCACCTCTGCCGGGGTTTCTCCGATTCCGACGAGCACGCCGCTGGTGAACGGCACCTTGGCGGCCCCGGCTGCCTCGATGGTCGCCACCCTTCTTCGGGGCTCTTTGTCGGGGCAGTTGAAGTGGGGCATCCCCGGCTCCATGAGACGCGGCGATATGTTCTCGAGCATGAGACCCATCGAAGGATTGGAGGGTCGCAGCGCCCGGATGGTGGCTTCGTCCATCAGACCGGGGTTGGCATGGGGAAACAGCGACGTCTCGGCTGCCACTGCCTCCGACATCGCCCGGACGTAGTCGAGCGTGCTCTCGTAACCATGATCGTCGAGCCAGTTGCGAGCCTGCGGCCAGCGGTCCTCGGGGCGGTCGCCGAGTGTGAAAAGGGCCTCCGTGCACCGCTGCCTCTCGCCTGCTCTGGCCACCGCCATCACCTCCTCCGGCTCCAGGTACTCCCCTCCTGCGCCGGGAGGCTTGGCGAAGGTGCAATAGGTGCAGGTGTCAAAACAAAGAGTGGTGAGGGGTATGAAGACCTTGCGCGAGTAGGTCACTGTGTGGCCGTGGCCCTCGTCGCGCAGCCTGGCAGCCTCTCTGAACAGAGGCGACGG
Organism: Acidimicrobiia bacterium; assembly: GCA_030623545.1. Lineage (GTDB taxonomy): Bacteria > Actinomycetota > Acidimicrobiia > Spongiisociales > SHLN01 > JAUXLW01. The sequence goes on from JAUXLW010000011.1 coordinate 13,445, forward strand.
GTCGCGTTGTCCGACCAGATATTCCTCGGCAAGCAGAGGATCGGGAACAGGGTGAGCCATGGTGGTGCGAGTCTATGCCGGACCGTCTGATTGGGTGGCAGCCGATTTTCGCAGGATCTTCTCCAACAGCCTGTTGCCGGTGGTCCTTTCGATGACTGTTGCCACTCTTCGGAGTTTCGACTCAAAGAAAGCCTGGCTTCCCGCGATCACCACAAGTAGGAAAACCGCCCCCGCCGCCACCAGGCGCACCCAGGAAAGAGCATCGTCGAGAAGCAGCTGGGTGAGCAGCGCCAGAGCCGTTCCCGCGCCTGTGAGCAGATAGACAGAGCCGACGGCCCGCGCCACCTTCTTCAGCTCCAGGCCTAGCGCTTCGACCACAAACGCCACGATCATTGCCCCGGTGAGCACGAGATAGAGGCCGGACGCCAGCGCGATCTCATCGACCGAATCTGGCGGCGCCAGCCAGCCCACCAGCCCCATGACCACCAGCAATCCCGCCCCCCGCGCAGCCAACAGGGCAGCCCGGACCCGCACGGTATCGGCCGACTCAAACAGCATGAGAGCCACCACGACGACCACTTCGAATGCCATGGCAGCTCCAAGGATCTGAATAGAGAAAACCGACTCTTGCCACCTCCCCCGCCACACAGCAGCCTCCAGCGGGCCGGCCAGCGATGTGAACAAAAGCGGAATGGTCCCGATCAGAAGAGACGCCACCAGCAACGAGTCGAGAGCCGCCCGGCGTCTGCGCCACGGGTCGCCGTGCATCGAAGCAAACGTTGGCACCAGCACCCACCGCACCGGGGCGGTAAGCGACAAGACCGAGTCCATCGCCAGCCGATAGGCAAAGTAGAAGAAACCGACGACCTCCACCGAGGCGGCCAGGCCGAGCGCAGCGAATGGACCATGCCGCAGCAGCCCCGTGGCGGCCGCCACCAGCAGGACCGGGCGTGAACGTCGGGCGATTCGGCCGACCCCCCGGATTGAAGCTCTTCCAAAGGGGATCGCCACCCTGCGAACCGCCAACCAGGCAAACAAGGAAAGCAGCGGCTTAGTGATGAGAAGTGGGAGCACAAAGCTGGCAGCTCCCAAGTCCAGGGCCGCGAATAGGGCCACGAGCGCGTAATGGGCCACAAGTGCAGAGCCGTCGAGCCGTTCGGCGACCCTCTGATGACCGTGGCTCCGCAGCAGTCCCAATCCAATCGGAGCAAAAAAGCCGAGTGGGGAAGCGACGGCGGCTATGAGGAGGACAGAACGGACCGATGGCTCGTCGAAGAGCCAGCCGCCCAACAGTGCCAGCAGGGCTAGGGCGACGGCCATCAGCGAAGACACCTGGAGGGAGTACCAAACCGCACTGGCGTGAACATTGGGCGATGCGTACCGTCCCCGATCGACCAGATAGCTGCGCACACCACCATCGCCCAGACCGAAGATCAGAGACCCCACCCCGATGGCTACCGCGAAGACGCCGAAGTCCCCTTCTGCCAGGAGCCAGCCAAGCAAGCCTTGCGCCGGCAGCCCGAAGGCGAACGCTAAGGCGGTGAGCCGCAGCGTGCCGCCCGGCCCGGCTTGGGATGAAGTCACAGGATCCAGGACGCCAGGCTAGATCTGGCTCCGCCTTTCTTCTATTTCCCCCGGGCCGGGGGAAGGTGGCACCGGCGCAGCCGGTGACGGAAAGAGGGCGCGGTTCCCTCCAATTGAGCCTCCCCCTCCTCGCCTTCGCTTCGCTCAGGCGGTCCTCCCCCAGGAGGACATTGATGTTCTCCTTCCCTGTGGGGGTTGGTGGGGCCGGCGCAGCCGGTGAGGGATGGGGGGCGCGGTTCTCTCCAACAAGGCTC
>JAUXLW010000055.1 GCA_030623545.1 Acidimicrobiia bacterium
CTGTTCCGGGGCTTGCTACAAACCAGCACGCTGGCCGAGGAAATTTCCGACTTCCTGCTCCGCTGCAATGAGCTTCTCATCGGGCCCGAGGAGATAGCCGACTTTGCCCGCGACGATTGGCGGGCCCTACCAGAATTCTTGCGCAGCTACCGACGCCGGCTGCAGGAACGCAACCGCATCGATTACGGCACGGTGCAGGCCGCGGCGGTACAGGCTTTGGGCCACGCCCCCACATTGGACAGAGTGACCGCAGGGGCTCGCTACGTGCTAGTCGACGAGTATCAGGACACGACAATCGCTCAAGCCCGCCTGCTGGAGCTGCTGGTGAGCGGCGGAGCCAACCTCACAGTGGCGGCAGATCCGTATCAGTCGATTTACAGCTTTCGCGGGACCGACCTGGCCAATGTGGAACAATTCCCCGAGAGGTTCTCACGAAATGGCCGGCCGGCATCGCGCCTGGTCCTCACAACCTCGTTCCGGACCCCCGCAGCAATACTCGACGCCGCCGCCCGCCTCACCTCCGGCCTCGAGTTACCCGGAGCCGCCGGCCCGGTAACCCCAGCGTCCGGAGTGGGCTCGGTAGAAGCCGTGCTGTTTCAGCAGTCAAGTGAAGAGGCGGAATGGGTGGCGGCCGAGATACAGGGCCTCCACCTCGCAGGGCTTCCCTTCCGAGACATGGCCGTTTTCGTCCGCTCCAAGCGTCGGTTTCTTCCAACTCTCTCGCGGGCACTGGAGCGCCTTGGCATACCCCACGTGCAGCCGGATTCGCGACTCAGTGATCATCCCGCGGTACGCGCAGTCTTTGACTGCGTCACCGCCGCCACCTCCGGCGGCCGTGAGGCTGATCTGGCACTGCGCCGGCTCCTGTTGGGCCCTCTGTTTCGCCTACCGATCGGACAGGTGCGGGGGTTGGAGCGAAGCCGGGGTGCCCCGCCGCGGGCCTGGCCGGAGGTCATCGCTGCGGATGTCCCCGACGCGGCAGGCCTGGGCGAGCTCATCGCCGACTCCACCTGGGCCACAAGCGCCCCTGCCGCCGACGGTTTCTGGAAGTTGTGGGAAACACTCCCCCAGTTTGCCGACCTCGTCGTTGACCAGCGGCGCACCGAGGAACGGGCGGCCTGGAGCTCGCTCTCGCAGGTCTTGTCGAGGCTTTTCGAGCGAGATCGCGCCGCCAGCCTCGCCGACTTCGTGAGATGGTCCGACGAGGAAAGCTTCGAAGCTCAACCACTCCTCGATTTCCGTGATCAAGGCACCGACCGGCTAACCATCACGACCCTGCACCAGTCGAAGGGGCTGGAGTTCGAGGTTGTTTTCATTGCTGATGCAGTGGACGGTGTTTTCCCCGACCTGCGCCCCCGGGAGTCTCTGATCGGTACCCGGCATTTATCTCCCCACCTGCCCTCCGACCCGGCCGCCTACCGCCGGTTTCGCCTGCAGGAGGAGACGCGGCTCGCATACACCGCCATGACGAGAGCCCACCGGCAGGTGATCTGGACGGCTACTGCCGGCGGGATCGACGAAGGTCTTGGCGCACCCAGCCCTTTCCTACATCGGGTAGCCCCCGAGGGGCCCGTGCCGCCGCCGGACCGCGGCGACCATCCGGTTACTCAGGCTCAAGCCGAAGCCTGGCTTCGCCGAATCGCCGCCAATCCGGAGGTAACAGCCCCGCGTCGACTGGCCGCCCTGCACGCGCTCGCCACCGGGCCGCGGCACGGCCTCCGCGAGCCAGCCCTGTTCGCTGGCATCCGACCGCCAGGGCCCGCGGTCGGGCTGAAACCCGCCGTGTTACGCCTCTCGCCGAGTCAAGCGGATTCCTACGAGACCTGCCCTCGCCGGTATGCGATCGAACGGCGACTGAGGGTGCGGGAGGGAACCAGCTCCCATCTGGAGTTCGGCTCGCTTATCCACGATGTGCTCGAGCAAACCGAACGGGATGCCCACGAGAACGGTCTCCCGCACGGGACGGAAGCTGGGGCCCAGGCCCACCTCGAGGCTCGATGGGACCCCACCCGATTCGGGCCGTCTCCCTGGTCCGAGCCATGGCGCCGACGCGCCGAGCGGGTACTCGAGTTCGTTTACAACCACTGGCCGGACCGTCCGGCTTCGATCATTGATCTCGAACGACCGCTGAGTCTCAATATCGACGAGGTCGCCTGGTTCGGGCGAGCGGATCGCATTGAGGCCGGTGATGGAGTGGTGCGAATTGTCGACTACAAGACGGGTGGGAGAAATGTCACCGACGCCGACGGCGCCGAATCCCTCCAGCTTGGGTTCTATATCCTCGCAGCCCGTCAGGACCCGGAGCTCACGGGTCACGGGCTGCCGGACGCCGGGGAACTGTGGATGGTGGCAATGACGGACCGCAAGTCGTTGCGGATGATCCCCTTCGATCCGAAAAACCTGGATGGGGTGGAAGAGAGACTGCGGGCGGTCGCAGAAGGCATCAACAGTGACGATTGGCCTGCTCGCCCCAACGAACACTGCGGGCGCTGCCCGGTAAGGCTCGTCTGCCCCGCTTTCCCTGAAGGAAACATGGCATACCAGTCGTGATGACATTCGACCCCTCTCCCGAGCAGCAGCAGGTGATCGACCATCCGTTGGGACCCCTGCGGGTCAACGCCGGGGCCGGCACGGGCAAGACGACAACGATGGCGCTGCGACTCGTCAACCTCCTCGGCACGGGCCAGGTGGCAAGCGCGCTCGGTGTGACCTTTACCAACAAGGCCTCGGAAGAGCTTCGCCAGCGCATCGAGGAGCTGGCTGCTCTGGCCGGACAGTTGACGGATACCGGCGACGTGGAGGTGACGACCTATCACGGTTTCGCCGCCAATCTGCTTCTCGAATTTGGCGCCTACGTCGGCGTTGAGCGCACCGCCCGCCTGGTGACGCCGGGGTTCGTGCGTCAGCTCTTGCGAGATGCGTTGGGTGGCGGGTCCTACCAGCATCTCGACCTTTCAGCCCCTGGACAGCGAGTAGAGGAGCTCGCTGCCCTGGCCGGGCAGTTGGCCGATAACCTGCGGGACCCTGAATCGGTGCCGGGCGGGGAAGGAGACGTCGGAGAAAGACGAGCGGAGATGCTCGGGGCCCTCACCCGTTACCGCCGGCTCAAGCACCAGCTCGGCGTGATCGACTTCAGCGACCTCATTGCCCTCGCCCACCGGCTGGTTGTGGAGCAACCCGCCGTCGCCGCGGCAGTACGGGGGCGATTCGGCGTAGTCCTCCTCGACGAGTACCAGGACACCAACCCGGCCCAGCGCGAGCTTTTACGCTCCCTCTTCGGCGACGGCTTTCCGGTCACGGCTGTGGGAGACGCCGACCAGACCATCTACGAGTGGCGTGGGGCCTCACTCGAGAACTTCGCGAGATTCCCCGAGCACTTCCCCGGGCCGGAAGGCACTCCCAGCCCCACACTCCAGCTGTCACTCAACCGCCGATCCGGTCATCACATCGTCACGGTCGCCAACACCGTCGCGGAGCAGATCTCGCGGCGAGCAAACCGCGAGCCTTTACGGGCGCTCGACACCGCAGGCGAGGGAGAGGTGGCGACCGCCTGGTTTCGCACCGCCGGTGAGGAGGCCGACTGGCTGGCAGCCGAGATCATTTCGGCGCACGAGGCCGGTCTGGAGTGGCGAGATATCGCATTGATTTTCCGAAAGAACGCCCAGATCCCGCTGATCCGCCAGGTATTGGCTGAGGCGGGTGTGCCGATCCAGGTAGTGAGCCTCGGTGGCCTGCTTCACGTTCCCGAAGTCACCGACCTGTGGTCGTGGCTGCGGATTCTCGAAGATCCCAGCGATGGCCCGGCACTGTTGCGGATTTTGCTCGGGCCTCACTTCGGGCTCGGGTTCGGCGACCTGGTACCCCCGGCGGAGTGGGTGCGGGAGCAGGATGGCACGATCTCCGATGAAGGCGACGTCCCGGGATTTACGCTTCTCGAGGCGATCCTGGAGGTCACAGAGCTCCCCCGCCCCGAAGCCACGACGGCATTGGAACGGTTTCGCTCTCTCCACTCGACCCTTGTGGAAGAGGCGCAAGGCGTCTCACTGGTCGAGCTTTGCCGCCGCGTGCTCGATCGCTTGGGCGTGTGGATCGAGATCGATTCACTCGAGGAAAGCGCCAGCCGCAGTGCCCGCCTCAACCTCTATCGCTTCCTCGATCTGGCCGAAGCGTGGAGCCCGCTTGAAGGCCGCCCCTCCCTGACCGCCTTCCTCGAATACCTGGCGCTGCTGGTGGACGAGCGGGCGGCCGAGGAGCTCGACCTGGCTCCAGCTGCCAGCAGCGATGCCGTAACGCTCATCACGGCCCACCGCGCCAAGGGGCTCGAATGGGACTCTGTGTACCTCCCGGCGGTCGTCAACGACACGTTCCCAAGCCGTCCCCGGGCATTCGACGACCCGTATGCCCGGCCTGCCAGCCTGCCGTTCGCCGCCCGGCTCGATGCCCAGCACCTTCCCACCCTCGATCCCGATGACGCGGACGCCCGCAAGGACGCCCTCCGCGACCTCCACACCGATCAGGAATGGCGCACGGCATACGTGGCAGTGACCAGGGCCAAGAAGCGCCTCGTTGTGTCGGGAGCTCATTGGTACGGCCAGAAGAGAGCCAAGCGTCCCAGCGACCTATTTTCGATAATCGACGATCTGGATATCAGCTCTCGCCTAGCCGATTGCGAAGATGCCGGCTCCAGGCCGGACTCCTCAGCTGCCCCGCCTCGCGCGGTAGCGCCCGACCCTCACTTCGGCCAGGGATGGCAGGCAGCTCTGCTGGAGACCATGGCCGATCCCGGGTGGCCCCGGGAAGCTGCCGCAGACACGACGGCGTACGATGCCCAGGTGGAACAGCTATCACTCATCCTTGGCGGGCTCCCCGAGCCCGAAGATGCAGAGCCCGAGGGCCCAACCGTGATCTCCGTGTCTTCGTTGGTCACCTATGCGACCTGCCCCAAGCGCTTCTACTGGAGCGAAGTGGATCGCCTGCCCCGGCGGCCGGCACCCTGGCTCCGGGCGGGCATCGACCTGCACCGCCGCATCGAGCTCCACAACCGTGGAGTCATACCCCTCGAAGTGGCTGATGAGGACACATATGATTTTGTGCCGGACGAGCAGGAGCCCTCGCCCGATTCATATGAGACCTTTCAGGCGTCGCGGTTCGCCACTTCCAAACCGACATGGGTGGAACGGCCGTTTGTGATGCAGATGGGCGACATCCGGATAAGAGGGCGGATCGACGCCATCTACACGAAGGACCACTTCTGGGAGGTCGTGGACTTCAAGAGTGGGCGTAACCGGACCGACCCGGCCCGTCAGGTGCAGTTGCAGGCGTACGGAGTGGCTGCCGATGAGGGAAGCCTTGGGCCCCGCCCCGACTCACTGGCAGTTACCTTCGCCTACTTCGGGAACGGACTGGAAGAGGAGTCGACGACCGTGGATACGGGTTGGCTGGACACGGCGCGGTCACGGCTCACGACGATTCTCGAAGACATCAACACTGAACGCTTCGAGCCCGAGCCGTCGGAAGCCTGCCGTCATTGCGACTTCGTCAAGTTCTGCGAGCCGGGCCGCCAATGGCTCGCCGATAATCCGGCGCTCGAGTGATCGCCGCCGCACTCCTCATCGGGTTCGGCCTCGGGGCCATCCCCTCGGCTCATCTGCTGGCGCTGGCTGTCGGCCACAACCTGCGGACAGAGGGAACGGGCAACCCCGGCACTGCCAACGCCCTTGTCGTCGGGGGCAAGAAACTGGCTGGAGCCGTCTTGCTGGTGGACATGCTCAAAGGGTTCCTCGCCGTGCAGCTGGGCCTAGCACTCGTCGGCAGCGGAGGCGCGGTGGCGGGCGGACTGTCGGCCATCAGCGGGCAGATATTCAACCCCTGGTTTCGGTTTCGAGGCGGCAAGGGGCTCGGGGTCGCAGGAGGAGTGACGATGGCGGCTTGGCCCCTCGGCCTGGTGGTCGCGGTCCCGTTCATGGCAGGCACGGCCCGGCTGATGGGATCAGCTGCCAAGGGGGCCTTGTTGGGCCTGGCGTTCTACACGGCCGCCACCATCGCCTGGGTGGCGCTCGACCTCCCGGTTGGCTGGGGCATCGACACCGGAGTCGCCCTGGTAGCACTCGGGTTGGGCGTGCTCCTGATAGCGGCCCCCAAGTTCGTCGCCGACCTGAGACGAGCCACTTAGAGGCAGTTCCCAGGAGCCTGCTACGCCACCTTGCCGTTGGCGACGTCGATCACCAGCGTTACCGGCCCGTCGTTGACCAGCGCCACCTCCATGTGAGCCCCGAAGACACCGGTGGACACGGGGACGCCCACTTCGGAGATGCGGCCTGCCAGGCGCTCAATCAAAGGCTCGGCCAAATCCGGCCCGGCGGCCGAAGTGAATGAGGGTCGCCGACCCTTGCGAATATCGGCCTGGAGCGTGAATTGACTCACGACAAGAATGGACGCATCCGCCTCCAGAACTGAGCGATTCATCTTGCCCTCCGCGTCCGCCATCAGGCGAATGTTCACGAGCTTGTCGGCTAATGCGTCGACGTCGGCCGATTCGTCGCCCGGGGCGACGCCGACCAGCACCAGAAGCCCGGAGCCGATCTCGCCGCGAACGACTCCGTCCTCCATGACCGAGGCCTGAGACACTCGCTGCACAACAGCCCTCACGCGTCGACCGCGGCTCCGCTGCGCTGGCCAAGCCGGATCAGAAGGAAGACGATCCCCACCCCGACAACAGCCAGCAGAAATGGCGCCGCGAACTCATCTGCGATGGGACCCGACAGCTCGGGGCCGTCGATCCCGTTGGGCCACGGCCACAACACCCGCAGCGAGCCAAGCAGCAAACCGGTGATGGCGGCCATCACGACGTCGTGGTGAGTCTCGAGTGCCCAATGCAGCGCCGACGAGAAAACCGCCAGCCCGATCACCGCCCCGACAACAAAAACTGACAATACGTCGATCTCTCGATCGTTAACGGCCGCCAGCACCGCTTCGTACATGCCGAGCATCAGCAACAGAAATGAGCCCGAAACGCCGGGGATGATCATGGCGGAGATGGCGAACGCGCCTGCGAAAAAGAAAATCCAGGTGGCAGGCGACTCGGCTTCTCCCGACCGATAGCCCAGCACCGCGAAAGCGATCAGGGCCACGCTGATGAAGATGGTGATCCGGGCCCGATCCCATCGGGAGACCATGCCCCTGGCAACGACCACCGACGCCGCCACAAGCCCGAAGAAGAGGGCAGCCATCTCCACGGGGTGATCTTCAAGCAACGTTTCGACAAGACGGGCCAGCGAGACGAGGGCCACGGCGATCCCGGCGAGAAGCGGCAGAAGGAAGTTCCACTCGATTTGCCTCACGTGCTGTCCGCCGGCCGAAAACTGCAGCCGGGCGAAGGATCCCAGGGCCCTGGACCCATGGCGGATGTTCGCCACCAGCCGCGGGTAGATCCCGACGACGAGGGCAACCGTGCCGCCGGATACTCCGGGGACAACATCGGCGGATCCCATGAGGAAACCGCGAAGGAACTGCAGCGGCATCATGGCGAATCAGCGTACTGGAAGGTGGGCGATCAGTTGCGGCGTCCAGACCGGCCTCGCCAAGTGAGTATGGCCTCGGCGACCCATTCAGACGGAATCCGATATGTCCCCTCCGCAATCTCGCGCGCTAGCTCCTGGAGCCGTTCGACGCGGCTCGGGAGCGAAACAGCCTCGTGGTCTTGCCGGAAGTC
>JAUXLW010000103.1 GCA_030623545.1 Acidimicrobiia bacterium
CCACTTGCTCCTCGGCCGCCACCACGTAAGGGACCACCTTGAAAGTAGATCCGGGAGGGAATGTCCCCCGCACCGCCAGATTGGGGAGCGCATCGTTCTCCTGGATGACTTCGAACTCCGCCTGGCTGAGCGTGCCGACAAAGGCGTTCGGGTCGTAACTCGGCACCGACGACATTGCGACGATGGACCCGTCGGTGACGTCCATGACCACCCCGGCTGCCTTTCCCGAAGGGGCCTCCCCGGCCTCCTCGCTCGATGCGATGGCGTCGACCAGCGCCTGCTCCAGCACCCGGGTGACATCGAGGTCGACAGTGAGGACCACGCTCCATCCGACCTCGGCCGGTCGCTCCTCCGCGAACTGCCAGACGCTCCTATCGGCGCTCACGGTAAAGACCTCCGACCCTTCGGTCCCCCGCAACAGCGTGTCGTACTGCCTTTCAACTCCGGCTCGCCCGAAGATGTCATCGGTTCTGATGCGGTCTCCATAGCGCTCGAGGTCGGCGGCGGACCCCTTGCCGACGTATCCGAGCAGGTGTGCAGCAGTCGGGCCGTTGGGGTAAACCCGGACAGGAGTCAACGCCACCTCGACTCCCGGGAAGTCTTCTTGAAACTCCTGGACCTGGAAGGCAATTTCGTCGGTTATGTCCCGCGCCAGAATGATGACCGAACCCGGTCGGGCAGAGGTAATGCGATCACGCAGGTCGGCCTGGTCGGTTGCCAGTAGGACGGCCAAACGCTGGACCAGCTCCTCCTCTAACTCTGAGGACCCTTCGGCACGCTGCATCAACAACGACTGTGAGGGGCGGCTTCCGGCCAGCAGGTTGCCATTGATGTCGAATATCTCACCACGGGGAGGTTGCTGGTAGGTAACGCGCACCTGATTGCTGGCGGCGTCGGCTCGGAACTCGTCACCTGCGGCCACCTGGAGGAACCAGAGGCGAATCACCAATACGAGGAAGAGGGCAGAGAAGGTGACGGCCATGGTTGCCAGACGCCACGGATTGATCATGCCAAGACCCCGGAGGGACGCTCCGGCTTCATGAGCCAACCAAAGATAGGCACCACTGCGCTTGCCAGGATGAGGTTGTATACCGCCGCCAACAGAACCTTCTTGAAGGCGTTCACGTCTGAGAACACCTGCTGGCCGAACAGAGTACCGAGGACTGCGAACAACAACTCCCCGCCGAGAGTGAGCGCGAACACGGCCCCCAGCGTGAGAAGCTGGTTGCCTTCAATGCGGGGCCGCAAGCGCACCGCCGCATAGCCGACCACCGTGAGCACGAGCGCCCAGACGCCCATCAGGGTATTGCCGAGCAAATCGTTGAGAAGCCCGGCCGAGAAGCCGAGCACCATGGCGGCTTCCTCTGCCAGACGAAAAGACGCCACAACTACCACCAGAAGCACAAAATCGGCTGTGACACCAAAGGGATCCACGTAACGATCGAACAAGGTCGTCTGCAGAATGACCGCGCCGATGGAGATGGCAAGGGCAATGTTGAGGAAGCGGGACTTCATGGCGTCGACTCACCAGCCGGGGCTGGTTCCTCTCCATCCGGTGTCTGATCGATACCGGGGAGGAACAGGATGACTCTCACGAAATCGAGCTGGTTGAAATCAACTGCCGGCTCGATGGTCGTCTGCACTCCTGCCCCGATAGCCGGCGCCGCGTCTTTGGCAACGCGACCCACCAATAGGCCGGCCGGATACCGTCCGGCCAGGGTCACCGCCACTTCGCCGGACTCGACAGGACCATCAGCCCTGCTGCTGACGAACTTCAAATCGCCGGCACCGCGACCGGAGGCAGTCCCCACAAAACCGGAGAGGGCCAACTGCACAGCCACCGCGTGATCCGGGTCGGTGAGGAGCTTGACCGTGGCGCTCGAAGACGTGACGGAGACGATGCGCCCCACAAGACCTTGCAGGTTGACCACCGGTTGGCCCTGGGCGAGCCCATCGGCTGAGCCCTTATTGAGCACAAGGGAGAAGTCGAAGTTCGAGCTGCCGCCGGACTGAACTCTGGCCACGAGGCTCTGCTCGAGAAGATCGCCTGGGAGGTCGAGCTGGCTGAGCTGAAGGAGAACTTCGTTCTGGCTGCGGATCACTTCTGTCTCGGCCAGCGTCCGATTGGCCTCGTCGAGCTGCTGGCGAAGGCGAGCGTTCTCAGCACGAAGCCCTGCCAGGTTGATGAGGGCTTCAATCGAGCTGTCGATGGGGCGTACCACAGAATTGACCGCCGCCTGGACCGGCTCGAACAGCGTGTGAGCTCCGTCGCGGAGGGTGCCGGTGATGCCGCCCCGCTCGCTGCGGACGTCGAATGTCATCAGGAGAAAGGCGATCGTTACCAGCGTCAGAAACAGGGCGGTGGAGCGGGCGAAACGCTGGTTGGTGAGCATTAGACCCTCCCCGGTCGCGTCTTACTGGCGGGCAGAGGAAATCAGGACACTTTGCAGCACGTCGAACTCCTCGAGGGTCTGACCGGAGCCCATAACCACCGAGTGGAGGGGACGGTCAACAGTGATGATCGGCATACCCGTCTCGTGAGCGAGCCGAATATCGGTTCCTCGCAACAGCGCTCCGCCGCCGGTGATCACGATGCCCCGTTCCATGATGTCGGCAGCAAGCTCCGGTGGGGTCTTGTCGAGTGTGAACTTGACCGCATCGACGACTGCCTGCATCGGCTCCTCGATCGCCTCCCGAATCTCCTGCGATGACACAACGACGGTCTTGGGCAAGCCAGAAATGAGATCGCGGCCTCTCACCTCGGCGGCCGGCTCGTCACGGTAGGGGTAGGCCGAACCGATGGCCATCTTGATCTGCTCGGCCGTGCGTTCGCCGAGCATCAGGTTGTATTCCTTCTTCACCCACTGGATGATGGCCTCGTCGAGCTCATCGCCCGCCACGCGGATGCTCTTAGAGACAACAATCCCGCCGAGGGAAATGACCGCGACCTCGGTGGTGCCACCACCGATGTCTACGACCATGGAACCGGCCGGCTCGTGGACGGGGAGCCCGACGCCGATGGCAGCCGCCATGGGCTCCTCAATCGTGTAGGCCCGCCTGGCTCCGGCGTGATAGGCAGCCTCCTCCACAGCTCGCCGTTCCACGCCGGTGATCCCGGACGGCACACAGATGACGATGCGGGGTCGGGCCCAGCGGCGCCGGTGGACCTTTTGGATGAAGTAGCGGAGCATCTTCTCGGTGATGTCGAAGTCGGCGATGACCCCGTTCCGCAAGGGGCGGATGGCCTGGATGTACGAAGGGGTGCGGCCAATCATGCGTTTGGCTTCCATACCCACTGCCAGCGCCCGGTTGGTTTGAGTGTTGATGGCTACCACCGACGGTTCGTTGAGAACGATGCCCTGGCCGCGCACATACACAAGGGTGTTGGCAGTGCCCAGGTCAATGGCCATGTCCCGGCCGGCGAACGAAAACAGCGAGTCAGCCACGGTTCCCTTACGTGTCAGCGAAGGGTCAGTCTAACGGAGGGGCGTTTTTCGCGCTATATGGTTTTCGCGGTTTCTTCCGCCCGCCCAACCTGCGTCCCGGCTCACCACACTGGTCCCGGAAATGCCTCAGAGCTCGATCCGATAGCGGACCGCCGGAATGGGCACGCCCATGCACTCATCCTTCTCCGAGCCGTCCGTGCCCCAGCCGAGATGCTCGTAGAACTCGCGGGCAGACTGGTTGTCGGTCATCACCCACAGCGCCCCGTCGACGAACCCGGCCGACTGCAGCTGCGCGTGGATCGCCGACATGAGGCGCGAGCCCCATCCCCGGCCGGAATAGCCCGGGTCGAGGTATAAGGCATAGACCTCGGCGGATTCCTTTCCGGCTATGTCCTTGTCCCCGGCAGGTCCGGCATGCACGAAGCCCACCAACTCGCCCTCTTCTTCGGCAACCAGAATCAGGCGGCGCTCACTGTGGCTCGACAACCAATCCTCCCATTGGGCCGCCCTCTGCTCGAGCTCGCCATCGAGACCCGAGAGGTAGTCGTCGGGAAGCAGGCCCTCATAGGCCGCCTTCCAAGCCGCGATGTGTATCTGGGCGATCCGGGGACCGTCGGCGACTTCGGCCTGGCGGATCACCCCTCTCCTCGCTGTCTGTGGAAAAAGATGTCCAATTCCCGCACGGCGCTATCCGGGGAGTCGGAGCCGTGAACGATGTTCTCGGTGATGACTAGGCCATAATCGCCGCGGATGGTTCCCGGGGGGGCTTCGATGGGATTGGTGGGCCCCATTAAGCCACGGGCCACCGCCACGGCCGACTCACCGGACCACCACATTGCCACCACCGGCCCACTGGTTATGAACTCCACCAGCTCAGCAAAGAAGGGCTTGTCAACATGCTCGCCGTAGTGGGTGTGGGCGGTTTCCTCAGAGATCACCAGTCGGCGGATGTGCTCCAGCTTCAAACCCTTGCGCTCGAGCCGGGCCACGACTTCCCCAACCAACCCCCGGCGGACCCCGTCGGGCTTGACCATGACAAACGTGTCCTCAAGCGCCATACATCAGCTCCTCTTCGTTGCTCCCAGCAGGCTACGTGCCTCCCCGACCACATACATGGATCCCGTGACCAGAACCGCTCCGTCGGCACCGGCGGCCTCCGTAGCCGCCGCCAGGCCCTCCGCGATAGAGCCCGCTACATGGATCTGACCCGGCTCGAGCACCGAAGCGGCAGCCTCGGCGATCGCCTCGGGACTTATAGCTCGCTCGCTGGAGGCAGAAACGGCGAAGAGCTCGCCGACGACCCCATCGAGAGCACCGATCATCCCCTCCAGGTTCTTGTCGCTCAAGGCGCCGAAGACCACCTTCCACAGAAAGGGCGGAAATTCCTCGTCGAGAGCAGCGGCGCCGGCGTCGATCGATTCAGGCGTGTGAGCGCCGTCAAGAACAACTACGGGGGCGCGACTCACTACCTCCAGCCTCCCCGGGATCTCGAGACCGCCCAGGCCGCTGCGGACCGATTCCAGATCCAGTGCTCTCCCGAAGAACTCCTCACTAGCTGCCACTGCGATGGCGACATTCTGGAGCTGGTGGCGCCCGTGCAATGGAACCTGGAAGTTCTCGTACGTGTCATAGATTCCGTCGATGCTGACCAGCCACCCTCCGACGGAACGGGTCTCGTCGGCAACTTGAAATTCTCGTCCAAAGGCCAGGTGGGGGCTGGCAAACTCTCCCGCCCGGGCAGCCGCGACTGCTGCGGCCTCCGGCGGGAGCTCGCCCGTGACCAGAGGGCCTGGCGACTTGAGAATTGCGGCCTTTTCTCCGGCAATGGCTTCGAGGGTTTCTCCCAAATACCCGGTGTGCTCGAGGGCGATCGAGGTAATGACCGCCACCGCCGAGTCCACAACGTTGGTGGCATCTAATCGACCTCCCAGGCCCACCTCTACGACGGCGAGATCAACAGCCCGTTCTGCGAACCATGCAAACGCAGCGGCGGTGACGAACTCGAAATAGGTGAGACGACCCTCGGCCGGACCTTCCTCAAAGAAAGCGTCGAAGGCGGCGGCGTCGGCGATGGCCCGGGCGACGTCCTCGCGGGA
>JAUXLW010000247.1 GCA_030623545.1 Acidimicrobiia bacterium
AGGAGTCCTGAGCCTTTCCTGTGGTCGTGATCTCCAGGGGAGAACGTTGGGCAGCGTGAGCATCGCAGCCCCGGTGAAATTCGCGATTGTGCTCGACGAGGAATGGCGATCGCACTTTGGTGATACCGCGGGAGAGCAGGCTCGCACGATCATGACCCGGGCAGCGGGGTTCTATCGCAACCTGGGAGTCCAGCTCACTTTGCTTCGGGTCGACAACTGGATGTCGCCGGACACCGTGTCGACGGCCGGAGCCTTCTTGGATCGAGCCGAAAACGAGGTCGGTCTGCAGGACGCCGACATCGCAGTGATCTTCACCAAGCAGGAGTTGGACGGCTCCGAGGATGGCCGCGCCGAGGTCGGGGGACGTTATGCATTCATACGGCATCACTCAGGCCATGGTGGACGCGATGAGTTCGTTCTTGCCCACGAGTTGGGCCATATCTTCGGAGCCCATCACGGCTGCGACGTGCCCGGATTTGCGGGCATCATGGCTGAGTCCGGATTCGAGCAGCCACCGCTGGTTTGTCCCTGCACGCGTCGTGTTCTCGAGATCAACGTGGACCGGTTCCATGGCTTCTGATGTCCGCTCAGGCGTCCCTGGCGAAGACAGTGTTGCTGTTGAGCGGCTGTCCCGTCGCCGTGTGATCGCCACACTGAGCGTTGCCTTCGTCATTGCAACCGTGCCGGCGGTGGTCTTCGCGTGGGCTTCTGTTCACGATCTGCGGGAGGAGATCAATCAGGGACGTCTGCGAGAGGCCGAGCTCATGGCCGCGCAGGCCGACAACCTTTTGAGCGATGCCACGTTTGAGCTGGAACTGGTTGCCGCCCGCGTGGCCAGCCAAATATCCGACGGCAACGTGGTCGACCAGGCTGAGGTAAGTTTCAAAGGTACGGTCGCTGCGGCCAGCCTCGGAATTCTCATCCTCGACGTAGGTGAAGATATCGTCGCGGCTGAGCCTTCCACCGTCGCACACGATTGGGAGGAAACGGCGGGCAAAAGCACGTTCTCGGGTGCCGCGAACGAGGTCCAATCGGTTTCACCTCCTTTCCGGTTCTCCTCTTTTAACCGGGTAGTCACTGCTTTGAGCGTACCCGTATATGGAGACGACGGAACCCGCGTTGCTACGGTGGTCGGCCTCGTTGATCTGACCGGTCCCCTCATGGCGGGCCTGGTGGAACCGGCGCTGCGGATCGGGGTGACCGGGCACGCCGATCTCGTAGACGAACGAGGGATTGTTCTTGCTTCAACCAACCCTGCCCACGTGCTCGAAGCAGGAGACCATCCCACCTTCTACGAACAGGCCGCGACCGGACGAGTCGGGATAGTGCGTCGAGTGGCCCACAATCCCGATGCCGATGACCTGGATCGTTCCTCAACGCACCTTATGGCCTGGGCGCCGCTTCGAAATGCGCCGTGGGCGGTTGCATTGGGGTCGAGCGAACGTGAAGCGATCGACGCCGTGTATCGAATGCAAAATAGGTTGATCGCAGCCGGGCTTGCCTCGGCCTTCACGCTGGCGATAGCCCTCGGACTTGTGGCTCGTATGCTGGGTCGGCGAGACAGGTTGATCAGTGAGACTGAATGAACGCCGCCGCCCGCGCATCGCATCGCGTTTTGCGCTCGCTACGTAGGTCTCGCCGGGGGGACTCCACCTACTTCTTGGCCCAGGTGATGGCGTGGACCGGTGTTAGCTCCACGACCCCGGTGTCGGCGAACCCGTGCCGGTCGAAGAGGTCGAGGTAATAGCCCACTCCCAGCAACTGGTCGTCGATGAGCGCTTCGAAGAACTGGACTCCCGACATGAGCCGACCCGGCACCGTGCGGATACCTTCCGCCGTGTCGGGAAACGGGAAGTCTGAGTTGAGAAAATACCCGCCCGGCTTCAGAGCCCGATAGACAGCGGCAGTTACCTTCTCGATGTCGCGGCACTCGTGCATCGAAACGTTGATCGTGATGGCGTCGTACTCATCCGAGACGTCGAGGTCCTCCATACCGGAGTGCAACAACTCGACGCGCCCACTCATGCCGGCATCGTCGACGCGGGCTCGGGCAGCCCGCAGCGAGTGGGCATCGCCGTCTAGCCCGACAAGACCCAGGCTCGGGTATTCGGTGCCGAGGCGCACCAAGCCAACTCCGGTTCCACACGCCAGCTCCAGGGCTCTACCTCCTGCAGCAAGGCGCTCGGCGGCTCCTGGTATCTGCGAGAGGCCTTCGGGTATGAAACGGGTATTGAACGCTCCACCGGTTTCTCCAACTGCTGCGATCCACTGGGGACTTGTCTGGTCCCACCAGATCCGCTTTCCCGAGGACAGGTTCTCGGAGAAGACGTCAAACATCTCGGGCTCCGTGATCACCTTGAACAGTCCACCCACGTAGGCCGGCGATGCCTGGTTCAACAGCAGCTCCTCAATGTGGGGCGCCAGCGCGTACGCGTTGTCGTCATGGCCGACGAGGACCCCCGAGGCGAAAGCAGACCGACACCACACCTGCGAATACAACTGGTCGATTCCGGCAGCCCCGGCGAGGTCACCCGAACTGAGTGGGCCCCGTTCGGCAATCACCTCGAAAAGGCCATGGTCGAGACCGATCTTGATCGTCCTCGTTGCTATGTAGCCGGCCGCGCTCTCGAGCAACGCACCGGCCTGTTCCTTTAGCTCCATCTAAACCCATCCCTTCGTCGGTGCGGTGGCCT
>JAUXLW010000002.1 GCA_030623545.1 Acidimicrobiia bacterium
GAGGGTCTCGGGTGGCTCGACGCTCTCCTCGACCTCCGAAGGAGGCCGCCAAAGTGGTCTACGGCCGCACCACTGAACTACCCGAATGGGCGGCTCAGTGGGCGACCGCTATGGCCGAACGCCTCGACGTGAAAGCTTTCATCGAGGATGTCGGCGAAGACCGTCCTACCATCCGTTTCGAGGCCGTAGTCGACCTCAACGATGCACGCTCCTTAGAGCATGCATCGTCGGACGGTTACATCATGCCGTGCATGTCGCCGCCGCCTCCCGGCATGGCCGGCAGGGCCTCCTCCTTCTCCTCGGCCACAATCGCCTCTGTGGTGATGAGTAGCCCGGCGATCGAAGCAGCATTCTGCAGCGTCGAACGAGTGACCTTGACCGGGTCGATGATCCCGGCTTTCGTCAGATCTTCGTACTCACCGGTCTGGGCATTGAAGCCGTGCTTGGCATCGAGACCCTTAACGGCTTCGACTACCACGCCGCCCTCATAGCCGGCATTGATGGCGATCTGACGGAGCGGGGCTTCGAGCGACTTGACAATGATCCGGCGTCCGGCCTTCTCATCGTCGGTTCCGCCCCGAAGCTTCTCTACAGCATCCTTGGCTCGAAGCATCGGTACTCCACCACCGGGAAGGATCCCCTCCTCGACAGCGGCACGGGTCGCCTGAATGGCGTCCTCAATGCGATGCTTGCGCTCTTTGAGCTCGACCTCGGTGGCAGCACCAATTTTGATGACGGCCACTCCGCCAGAGAGCTTGGCAAGGCGCTCAGCGAGCTTCTCCCGGTCCCAATCGGAATCGGAATCCTCGATCTCACGGCGGATCTGTGCGACCCTGCCATCTACGTCGGACTTCTTCCCACCGCCTTCGACGATGGTGGTGTTGTCCTTAGTGATGACGATCTTGCGGGCAGAACCAAGCAGGTCGAGAGTTGCATTCTCAAGCTTCAGGCCCACCTCTTCCGAAACCACGGTTGCGCCCGTGAGAATCGCGATGTCCTGAAGCATGGCCTTGCGCCGCTCTCCAAACCCGGGGGCCTTGACGGCAGCCGACATGAAGGTGCCGCGGATCTTGTTGACGACCAGCGTGGCGAGGGCCTCGCCCTCGACATCCTCAGCGATCAGCAAAAGCGGCTTGCCGGATTGCATGATCTTCTCCAGCACCGGTAGCAGATCCTGTACGGCGGTCACCTTCTGATTGGCAATGAGGATGTGCGGGTCTTCCATTACGGCCTCTTGCCGATCTACGTCTGTGATGAAGTACGGGGAGATGTAGCCCTTGTCGAACTGCATGCCCTCCGTGAATTCCAGCTCGACCCCAAAGGTCTGGCTGTCCTCAACGGTGATGACGCCTTCATTCCCGACCCGATCCATGGCCTCGGCAATACGATCGCCGATAACCTCATCGGCTGCCGAGTTGGCTGCGACATAGGCAATCTTGGCTTTGTCCTTGGCACCCACCGCTTCGGCGGAGTCAATGAAATAGCTGACTGCCGCCTCCACGGCCTGCTCGATGCCACGCTTCAGCTCCATAGGGTTGGCGCCGGCTGAGACAAACCGCAGGCCTTCGCGCACCATTGCCTGGGCCAGAACCGTCGCCGTGGTGGTGCCGTCACCGGCCACGTCATTGGTCTTGTTAGCGACTTCCTTGGCAAGCTGCGCCCCCATGTTCTCCCACGGGTCCTCCAGCTCGATCTCTTTGGCGATAGTCACGCCGTCATTGGTGATTGTGGGTGCACCCCACTTCTTTTCGAGGAGCACGTTGCGGCCCTTGGGGCCCAGCGTGACCTTTACAGTGTCGGCGAGTTGGTCAACACCACTCTGTAACGCCTGGCGTGCTTCCTCGTCGAACTTCAGTACTTTGGCTGCCATTTACTCTCCTAGCCGATGACCGCGAGCACGTCGCGGGCGGACAGGATCAGAAACTCCTGGCCTTCGAATTTGATTTCTGTGCCGCCGTACTTGGAGTAAACGACGACGTCACCCTTCTTCACATCCATGGGGATGCGATCGCCGTCCTCAAACTCTCCAGGCCCTACGGCGAAAACGTCTCCCAGCTGCGGCTTTTCTTTAGCCGTATCAGGAATGACGAGACCAGACGCTGTGGTCGAGTTGTCGTCATCCTTGGGTTTCACGATGATGCGGTCGCCCAATGGCTTCAGCTCCATGTGTTTCCCCTCCTTTAGCACTCGTGTCTTGCGAGCGCTAAATATAGCAGTCTCGAGGGGAGAGTGCTAACTTTATTTCGGAGCTTCTCAGGCCCCCAGCCGAAGGCTCACGCTGACGTCCGAGCCCAGATCCGTAGTCTCGCCCCGGGTCAACCGCTGGGCTCCGGCCATGGCGATCATCGCCCCATTGTCGGTGCACAGCTCGGTGTCGGGAATGAACAACTTCACTCCCCTGGCCGACGACTCCTCTTCGAGACGTTGCCGCAGACGCCGGTTGGCCATCACCCCTCCCCCACCCCCCACGACCTTCACACCCATGGCATCCACCGCATTGAAGGTCTTCTCCACCAGCACATCAACGACGGCTTCTTGCAGCGAGGCCGCCACGTCGGAGATGGCAGGCAAGGTGCCGGCATCACGATGTTCACGCACATAGGTAATCAACGAAGTCTTCAGGCCCGAGAAGGAAAAGTCGTAAGGGCGGTCCGCCAGGGCGCGAGGAAATGCCACAGCGGCCGGGTCTCCGCTCTCGGCCTCGCGGTCGATCGCCGGACCACCCGGATAGCCGAGGCCGAGGAAGCGCGCCGTCTTATCGAGGGCTTCTCCTGCGGCATCGTCGATGGTCGCCCCCAGCGACTCATACTCGCCCCACGCTTTCATATGGATGACGACGGTATGGCCGCCGGAGGCCAGCAGCACTACGGCCGGAGGCTCGAAGCCGGCGTTACTCAGCATGGGAGCCAGCAGGTGGCCCTCGAGGTGATTGACGCCGACAAAGGGCTTGTCGAGCGCCCACGCCAACGATTTAGCAAAGGCGTAGCCCACGACCAGCGCCCCGACCAGCCCCGGGCCCCGGGTCGCCGCCACCCCATCCAGATCGGACTGATGGAGGCCGGCCTGAGCAAGGGCCCGATGGGTTAGGTACCTGATGGCCTCGACGTGTGCCCGGGCTGCCACCTCGGGGACAACGCCTCCGAAACGGGCGTGTTGATCCACCTGCGAAGCCAGAACATTGGATAGCAATTTGCTGCCGGCCACCACACCGATCCCGGTTTCGTCGCAACTTGTCTCAATGCCAAGAACCACCGGGCTCTCATCGCTCATAGCGCGGTCCTCATCTCGTCGAGTGTGCCCTCATAGCCGGCAGAGTCGATGTCGATGGCCCACATCACCAGCGCATCCTCGGTCCGGTAGTAATCGCGGCGAAGGCCGACCCCCTCAAAGCCGAATTTCCGATAGAGCCGCTGGGCGGCCTGGTTCGAGCTCCGCACCTCGAGGGTGAGATTGCGGGCTCCGCGTTCTTTTGCGGCCTGAATCAGTGAGACCATGAGCAGCGATCCCACTCCTTTCTGTCTCTCCTCCGGTATCACTGCCAGCGTCACGATGTGGGCATCTTCGCCCAGCAGCATCACGCCTCCGTACCCGCAGAGCGTCTTGCCTCGCTCGACCGCCAGATAGACCCGGCCCGGCTCAGCGAACTCCTTTCGAAAAAGCTCCAATGGCCAGGGTTCGGTGAACGACGCGGCTTCGACGCCGGCGACCGTCTGCAGGTCATCTGCCGTCAGTGGGCGCACAGTGAAGCTCAGCCCTGTTTCCAAGCGGCCTCCTCCCGAAAGTCCTTCCAGTTGATGACGACGTCCGGCTCCCGCAGGTATAAGGGACGGACCTCATCGGGCGCAGCCGGCTCCCCGCGAGCAAGCCGACCCGCAGCTAGTTCGAGTAAGACGTCGGCGCTCGGCCATCGAGGGCGGCCGGTCCTCACCCGATGCAAGCCGCGTAGCGTCCCATCGGGAAGAGCCTGGTGGTCGCCGACGACAAGGATGTCGCTGTCGGTTGCGTCGAGCAGCCCGGCAAAGCCTGCCGGGCTCACCACCTCGGGCGCACCCTCCTTCATCACTCCACCGGGCACCGGCCGGTAGGCGGCTACCGCGACCTCCTCACGACGCATGTCGACCACGGGCCAAATCATCCGGTGGCCGGTGGCAGCCCTGAATGCCAGGGCGTCGAGGGAGGTAAGACCGACGAGCTGGGCCCCCGTCGCTGCCGCCACGCCCTGGGCTGTGGCCAAACCAGCCCTGATACCGGTGAACAGCCCGGGACCAACATCGACCACCACCGCGTCGATGTCGGCCGGCTTCCAACCGGTTTGTTTGAAGCAGAACTCCATGGCAGGGACCAGAAAGCCAACGTGGCCCCGACGATCCACCTGAAACGACATAGCGAGGAGCTCATCGTCGACACCAAGGGCGACGGACGAAGCCGGAGTTGCGGTCTCGATGGCGAGAATCTTCATAACTCCAGCTCCTCGAGCGGACGGTCGCTCCAGTCGCCGAGGGGATCGAAGCGCAATATTCGGGTGTCCTGCCCACTGACCTCGAGATGGACTACGAGCCGGCTCGCCGGCATCGATTGCTCAACCGCCGTTCCCCATTCGATCATCAGAACCCCATCGGCCGCCTCTTCAATCAGGTCAAGGTCGGCCACCTCCCCCAGCGTGTCCATCCGATACACGTCGGCGTGGGTCAGCGGCACGAGGCCACTGTATGTGCGAGCGAGAATGAACGTGGGACTGGTTATTTCCTCGTCGACTCCCAGACCCTCGGCGACACCAGCGATGAATGTGGTTTTTCCGGCGCCGAGGTCACCCTCTATCAGGACCACATCACCTGGTCGCAGCAGGCTCGCCAACCGCCTCCCCACAGCCATCGTCTCGGCCGGGCCGGTGCACCGTATCTCCACGCCCATCAGAACAGCTCGGCTTGCTCAGGCTGTCGGTTGGCGATCACGCTCAAGGCCAGCTCGATGTCGGCTTGCATCTGCTCGACCACCTGGGATCTACCCCGCAATGCCGCCGCAGGATGGAAGGTTGGCACTACATGCCGCCCCCACCACGGATAGGCCTGGCCTCTCATGCGGGTGATCCCCACTTCCGTCTTGAGCAGCAGCTTGGTCGAGAAGTTCCCCAGCGTGATCACCACCGCGGGATCCACTAGCCGAATCTGCTCTGCCAGGTAACCCTTGCACTCATCGATCTCGTCCTGACGGGGATCACGGTTCCCCGGCGGACGACACTTAACGACGTTGGCGATGTAGACCTGGGATCGGCTGAGCCCGACGGCCTCTAGCAACGAGGAGAGAAGCTCTCCCGACCTCCCCACAAAGGGCAATCCCTGCTCGTCCTCGTGCTGACCGGGGCCTTCGCCGATGAACATCAGGTCGGCCTCGGGGTTGCCTTCACCGAAAACCACGTTGGTCCGGCCTTCATGCAACCGACAACGCACGCAACCGGCCGCTTCTTTAGCGAGCAGCTGCAGGGCGGCCTTGTTCTCTTCGGTGTTCATCCCTCTTCCTCTGTTGCCCGCACAGCAGCCTCAATGGCGTCCCCCACAGCCAGGAAGGCGGCCTCGCCCACTGCATCGAGGTCGTCCTCCACTTCACCGCACGAAACTGCGAAGGCAACGTCGCCATCATATCGAGTGTGGCCGGGACGGACGCAGGCACCTATGGCGTCATGCGCCCGCACGTTGAGCCGCATCAGGTCGTTACGGCTCAGGCGGGCATCCGTTGCCATTACGACCAGTGTCGTATTCTCGAGCACGGCCGGCTCGAAGCCGGGTGACCCGGGACGCATTGGGCCCCCGGTGAGCGGCTCCCCTTCGAGGCTAAAGACGTCCCCCACGGAGTTGACCACCGCCATCGCGCCCACAGTGCACGAGCCCGCGGTGCTTGCCGCCGATCCCAGCCCTCCCGGCCGCATGTGATCCCAACCTCGCCAGCCGGCGACCGTCGCTCCGGTCCCGGCCCCCACGGCTCCCATAGCCACAGGATCGTGACTTATCGACTGGTAAGCCGCTGCGCCCTCCTCCGCTCCGGGCCGGGCATCAGGGCTTCCGGCGAAGAAGTCATAGATAACGGCTGTCGGAACGATCGGCACGAGACCGTGAGGTGTCGGGTGGCCCCTGCCATCGGCCTCAAGGGCACGGACAACTCCATCTGCGGTTGCCAGGCCGAAGACACTTCCGCCGGTGAGGACGATGCCCTGGATCTGCTCGACCCGCATGCCGGGGTTCAGCAGTGCCAGCTCTCGACTCCCCGGGGCCGCCCCGCGAACCTCAACGGCAGCCCGATTCGGCTCCGGAAAGGTGATGACGGTGACCCCGGTCTTGCCGACAGAGTCGGTCCAGTGGCCGACCCCGACGCCGGAGACCGATGTCAAGGTCATTCCTGGTACCGGCGCGGAAGGCGGGGCCCGAAGCCACAGAGGATTTCCCAGCTAACGGTGTCGAGAAGCCCGGCCCACTCGTCGGCCTCGATGGTCTCCTCTCCCTGAGCCCCGAGTAGAACGACCTCGTCCCCCACCGCGACTTCGTCAGAGCCCACGATAATGATCTGGTCCATCGTTACCGACCCTGCATAGGGCCGCCGCTTTCCACCGATGAGCACCGAACCGCCCACACGGGAAAGCCGCCGGGTTACGCCGTCGGCGTACCCGATAGGAACCGTGGCCACCACTCCGTCCTCTTCGAGCGGGCGAATGCGGCCGTAAGAAGGCCGGGAGCCGGCAGGAAGTTGTTGGACATAGGCCACCCGGGAGACAATCCGCATCGCCGGCCGTAACTCCACTACGTCCCGGCACTCGGGACTTGGATAGCAACCGTACATCGCCAGGCCGATGCGCACCATGTCCCAGCGACTCTCGGGGTAGAGCAGCGCTCCCGCTGAGTTGGCGGCGTGCACGATTCCCGGGTCGATCCCCTCCCCGCGCACCGCTTCCACCAGACGCGCCAGTTGGTCAATTTGTTGTTTGGTGAATTCAGCGTTGCCCTCTGCATCGGGGAAGTGAGTCCACAAGCCCCCCAGCTGCGATTTCTCATTCAGGCTGCGAGCAATCTCGAGGGCCGCAGTGTGATCGGCGCCCACCCTGTGCATGCCGGTGTCGAGTTTTACATGAGGGGCGATTGGCCCCTCCCCGATTTTGCGGAGAGCCGGCAGGAAGTCTCCGGTGTATCCCGTCGGAGTGAGCTGGTAACGGTGGGCTTCCTCGAGGTCGCTCGCCAGCGGCTCGGACAGCAGGAGAATCGGCGCGCTCAGGTCCGCTTCTCGTAGCCGGATCCCCTCCGCAACAGTGGCCACTGCCAACCAGGTTGCTCCGGCCTCCAGCGCCGCCTCGGCAACCGGGACGTCGCCGTGGCCGTAGGCATCAGCTTTGACCACCGCCGCGATCGCCGCCGGGCTGACTACTTCGGCTATGGATCTCACGTTGTGCCGGATGGCCCCGAGGTCGATCTCCACCCAGGAGGGTCTCATTTCACGAACCGCCCCACTTCACTCACCAGCTGCTCGGCTGTGACACGGCGTCGATTTGAGAGCCGGCGTCCGGCCACGCCGTGCCAATACGCTCCGCTCCGGGCAGCGGTGCCCGGCGCTAAGCCCTGTGCCCAGAGGGCTGCCACCATTCCCGTCAGGACATCACCGGTGCCGATGGTGGCCAGCTCGGGCCCCCCGGTGGCCACGGCCCAGGTTTCGTTCGCGTCGGAGACAAATGTGGGGTTGCCCTTGAGCAGCACGACAATTCCCGTTGCCCGTGCCAGAGCCGCCGCCGCTTCGTAGCCGGCTTCGACTCCAGCCAACCGGGTGAACTCCCCGGCGTGGGGTGTAATGATTGTCGGTCCGGCGCGACTCTCGAGTTGGGAAGGATGGCGGATAGCGTTGAGCCCGTCGGCGTCTATGACCATCGGCCCGTCCCAGCGGGATAGGAGCTCGGCAACGAATTTGTCTTGCTCAGCCCCCAGGCCCGGCCCCAATGCCAGCACATCGAAGCGGGCGGCGTAGGCGAGCACCTCATCCACGTCGGAGGAGTCAAAACGCTCCCCGGTACCGATAGGTTTGCTCATCACGCCGGCGGCCAGGCCCTCAACCACGGGCTGCCAACGTCCCGGCACGGCGATGGCGACGGCACCTGCTCCCCCCTCCAATGCCGAGCGGCCCGCCAGGACCGCAGCCCCGGTGAGACCGGGGCTTCCGCCGACCACCAACACGGAACCCGCCGACCACTTGTGGTCGGTTCGTAGGCGGGACGGACGAGGAGCATCGTCCTCCTCCGCCAGAAGCATTTCGGGATTGCCCCCTTCCAATCCAATGTCTCTCACGTCTATCGGGCCACACAGCTCGGGACCCTCACCGAGAAGGTGGCCCACCTTGAGGGCATGGAAGGTGACGGTGCGTCTTGCCCGGAATGAAGGGCCGGTGGTGGTGCCATCTGCCGCACTGAGCCCGCTGGGAACATCGATCGCCAGTAGCGGTGCCGGTGAATCCAACCACGGCAACACTGCTGCGGGAAGCTCACCGTGGAAGCCGGCGCCGAACAGCCCATCAACAATCAGATCGCATTTGGAAGCGGGTTCCCCCAGCGCCACGACGGTGACGCCGGCGTGCACTGCCGCGGAGCCGGCTTTACGAGCTGCAGAGTCCTCGCCTCTGGGAAATCCGAGCGCGTGGACCGTTACTACCGCTCCACGGCGTCGCAAGTATTTGGCGGCCACGTAGGCATCCCCCCCGTTGTTGCCGGGCCCGGCCAGGACCGCCACCCGTTGGCCGTACCCGGCGCCCATTTCCACCGCGGCCAAGGCAACCCACAATCCGGCCCGCTCCATGAGCTCGTCGATGCGATCGGCCGCCTGGGCGTCGAGCCGGGCGGATTCCTCCGGAGTAATGATCGGCTGCACCCCTAAAGGCTACCGGCCGGGTACCCCCCGGCCGGTGCCTAAGCGCCTTTTCTGATGTTCAGCCTCGCTACTGACGAAACCAAATTCCGGGCAGTATCTCTGGCTGAACCGCCTCGTCATAGTCTGACGGACGGAACCAAAGCCCAGGCAGTATCTCCGGCTGAACCGCCTCGTCATAGTCTGACGGACGGAACCAAACGTGCTGCGCATGTTCCCCGACCAGTTCTCTTCCCCCGCTCTACAACATTCACCCGAGCGGTGGACCGGGCACATACTCACATCGGCAGTCAAACCTTTCAACGAGGCGGTTTATCTCGCCCTCGAGGGCTACTCGCGGGGGGACCTTGCAGCGGGAAGTCAGATCGTGGCTATGGACTATTCGACGAGTGGCGGTTTCGTGGACGAGTTCATACCGCAGCTGGACGCCATCAAGGAGCAGATCAACTCTGGCGAGATCGTGGTCCCATCAGTCCCGCAGTGACCCGTCGACGATCAGTCCGCCACTGAGATCGCCAATACCATGGCCGTCACGTCGGTATGGGTGATAGACACGTGCACTTCCGAGACTCCGAGTTGTGCCGCTCGGCGGGCGGCCGTGCCGAAGAGGTTCACTGTGGGCTTGCCGCCACCCGTGATCTCAATGTCCTTCCAGCGTAACTGGCGCCACCCGCGACCCAGACTTTTCATAACGGCTTCCTTGCCGGCGAATCGAGCGGCCAGCCGGCTCGAGGGGTTGGCGAACCGGTCGGCGTAGGCCCTCTCGTGGTCGGTAAAGCAACGCTCACGGAACTTCTCCGGATACTTGCCGAGTAACCGCTCCACCCGGTCTATCTCCGCCAGGTCGATCCCTATGCCAACAATGTTCATGACGGCGAGGCTAATCAACTCAGAGAGCCAGTCAGCAGTCCCCTCCAGCGGAACGGAGTCTTCGCAGCGGAGTGTGCCCAGTCTCCTTCCCTGGGGTGTCGAAGGTGGCACCGTCGGAGCCGGTGACGAAAAGGGGGAACGGTCCCCACCAACAAGCCTCCCCCTCCTCGCCCTCACTTCGTTCGGGCGGTCCTCCCCCAGGAGGACATAACTCACGGGGCGGTGCCCAGCACTTGACTGCTGGTCGGTGCGTGCCGGATCGGCTCGTGATTCAACCCTCGCACCGCACCATCGCTTCACTCAGGATGCCGTTGTTGGAAACCGCCTCCTCCCAGCCTCCCCCACCCTTGGGAGAGGAGCCAATCTTCCCGCGTGTGCCAAGGAGCGATGGGCAGGCTTACAATCCCCTCGATTATTGGGAGGCGGAAATGAGCGAACTCGACCCATTATTCAGCGAACAGGACATCTCCGTTGCCGTCGAGCGCATGGCCGCTGAGATCGCCAGTGACCACCGTGAGCACAATCCGCTATTGGTCGGGATTCTCAAAGGCTCGTATGTGTTTCTGGCCGACCTCTCCCGAGGCCTGGGGATTCCGCACGAGATCGATTTCATCCGCGCCCGATCGTACGGGAAGGGAATGCACTCCAGCGGAGCGGTCGAAATCACCAAGGACATCGAAACCGACCTCACCGATCGTCACATAATCCTGGTGGAGGACATCGCCGACACCGGACTGACAATGAATGTCGTCGCAGAGCGCCTAATGGCTGGAGAGCCGGCATCCGTGCACCGCTGCGCGTTGCTACTTCGAGAAGGATCGGAGCCGGTTCCCGAATATCTGGGAATGACGGTAGGGCCCGGCTTCGTAGTCGGCTACGGCATCGACTACGGAGAAGAGCACCGCGGCCTGAAAGACATCCGGGTGGTGCGGGGCACCACCTAGGCAATACCTTTTGTCGCTGCTCGGCCGGCCCCGGGCTTGATGAGTTGATGGGGCCGAGCAGCCGACTGCTTCCGCCTCGACTGACGCCACCTGCTGCCTCGGGCGCAGCCCTCGGCCTTTGAGAACCACGATGACGCGTGAGGTCCTGGTTCGTACCAACTACTCAACGGTGACGGACTTGGCCAGGTTACGGGGCTGATCGATGTCCAGGCCCCGGTGGTCGGCTACGTGATAGGCCAGCAATTGGAGCGGGACGATCGACAGCACCGGGCTCAATAGATCGAGCGTCCGCGGGATCCTGAGTAGATGATCTGTGTACGCCTCGATCTCGGTGTCATCATCATAAGCAACGCCGATAACCATCGCACCACGGGCTTTCACCTCCTGGAGCGCTGAGGTGGTCTTGTCATATACGTGCTGCTGAGTGTTGACCACAACCACCGGAGTCCCTTCGGTGATCAACGCCAGGGTGCCATGTTTCAGCTCGCCGGCCGGCATCGCCTCAGAGTGCAGATAGCTGATTTCCTTCAACTTGAGCGAACCTTCGGTTGCGACCGCGTAGTCGAGCCCCCGGCCAATGAAGTAGATGTCATCGTGGCCGGCGAGAAGCTGGGCCACGTCCTCAACCCCGTCCTCGCGTTTGAGAACCTCCTCCAGTTGGGCCGGCAACTTGGCCAGCGCGCCGCCTACTTCAAGGGCCCGGGCCTGATCGAGCGCCCCGCGCCGGTGGCCAAGATCCAGCGCTAGAAGATATTGCGACACCAACATGGCCAGGTAGGCCTTGGTGGAGGCCACCGCGATCTCCGGGCCGGCTCGGGTGTATATGACATCGTCGGCGTAGTGAGTAAGGGCCGATCCCACCACGTTCGTAACCGCCAGCAATCGCGACCCTCTGTCTTGCAGCAATCTTGCTGCCGCCAACGTGTCGGCCGTCTCGCCAGACTGGCTCAAGGCCACTGTTAAGGAGCCGGGCTCGAGGATGGGATCGCGATATCGCAGCTCGTGGGCATAAACGGCCTCGGTCGGAACGCGGAGCAATCCCTCAAATAGCTCCTTACCTACCAGCCCGGCGTGAAAGGCGGTGCCGCAGGCGGTGATCCAGACCTTATCCAGCTCTTCGACGAAGCCCCGGGGCCATTCGACGTCCTCGAGTGTTACCGAACTGCCATCAAGCCTGCCCAGCACACAATCCGCCGCCACCTGGGACTGCTCGAAGATCTCCTTGAGCATGAAATGGGGGTAACCACCCTTTTCGGCTTGCTCGACGTCCCAATCGATCTCGGCCGGCTCCCGGTCGATCGGATCTCCCTGCAGTGTCTCGAGAACCACTCGGCCCGGATTAATGGTGACCATCTCACCGTCTTCCAGTACCACAACCTGGCGAGTGTGATCCAGCAGAGCCGGGATGCCGGAGGCCAGATACATCTCCCCATCCCCGATACCCACGACTAATGGGCTGATCATCCTCACTGCGACCAGGGTGTCCGGCTCATGAACCGTGACCGCCACCAACGCGTAAGCCCCTGTGGCGCGAGCAACGGCCTTGCGCACCGCAGCTGCCAAATCTCCTTCGTACTCGTCGGATATCAAATGAACGAGCACCTCGGTGTCGGTGTCCGAGACCATGGTCTTACCGGCGGCCATCAGTTCCTCTTTGAGCTGATGGAAGTTCTCGATGATCCCGTTGTGCACCACGGCGAATTCGTCAGTGGAATCGGTGTGAGGGTGAGCATTGAGGTCGGTCGGGGGGCCGTGGGTGGCCCAGCGGGTGTGGCCGATCCCCAGGTTCCCCGG
This sequence comes from Acidimicrobiia bacterium, assembly GCA_030623545.1. Classification (GTDB taxonomy): domain Bacteria; phylum Actinomycetota; class Acidimicrobiia; order Spongiisociales; family SHLN01; genus JAUXLW01. The sequence continues at coordinate 12,497 of JAUXLW010000002.1, forward strand.
CGGCTCGGCTCCTGCTACCACCGCCTCGAGCTGGTCGAGCTTGCCGGCTGCTTTGAGGATGGTCATGTTGCCGCCATCGCTGACGGCGATTCCGGCCGAGTCGTAGCCGCGATATTCGAGCCTTCTCAAACCCTGCAGAAGGATCGGACTGGCCTGGCGCGGCCCGACGTATCCCATGATTCCGCACATTGCTGTTGCTCCTCATCCCGGATACGGGGTTCGGAGGCGCGCGATCGCGCCGAGGGAGTCCCTCCCACTTCGATGGGCCGCTGTTCCGGGGTCACCCCCGGGTTTTAGGCCGCACCGTGTCGACTGTGGAGCCGAAAGGGCATCCGCCGAATGATTCGATGACCCTTTTCCTCGTCACCTCGCTGTTAGCGAGGCCAGGCGCTGCTTTTCCCGGTATCCGATTGGTTACCTATGTCTTACCAAAGAGTATCACGGGACTTCTCCTAAGGCGTGGCGCACAACAACGGCCAAATCGTCTGCCGTTTGGGCGGCCTCGGTCTTGGCCCCGGCCTCCACCATCACTCGAATGACCGGCTCAGTGCCGGAGGGGCGAATCAGAACTCGCCCACTGTCACCGAGGCGCTGCTCAGTCTCCCGAACCGCTTCCCAGATCGCCTCGGCCCCGGCCAAGGATTCCTTGTCGGCGACGCGAACGTTACGCAGTACCTGAGGGTATTCGGTCATCACTTGCCGAAGCTCGGTCAACGGCTTTCCAGTGGCAGCTACCACCTCGAGCAGCCGCAAAGCCGTCAACAAACCGTCACCCGTGAACGAGTGATCGAGAAAAATGACATGCCCCGATTGCTCGCCGCCAAGGTTCACTTTGTGCTCGCGCATTGCTTCAAGGACGTAACGATCGCCTACTGCAGTTTCGATCAGCTTGATGCCCAGATCGCCCATCGCCCTCCGAAACCCCAGGTTGGACATGACGGTGACAACTACCGTGTTGTTCTTTAACCGACCCTGCTCGTGCAGGTAGCGGGCGATGATGGCCATCACGACATCGCCATTGAGGGGCACGCTGCCCTCGTCTATGGCAATAAAACGATCGGCATCCCCGTCGAGCACCACACCAATCTGGCCGTCGATCTGGCCGGCTAGGAACTCAGGGTGGTTGGCGCCACATCCGTCATTGATGTTGAGGCCGTCCGGCTCACAAGCCACCGCGGTGACATTTGCGCCCAGTTCTTTGAACAACCGGGGAGCAGCCATAAAGGCTGAGCCGTTGGCGGCGTCAACTGCGACTTCGAGACCCCGCAACGAGTACGAAGCGTCGGCCTTGAGCCACTCCAGGTAGAGCTCGAGAGCGCCGGTGCGCACGATCTGCATCCCCGTACCCGACCGGGGAGCCTTCCAGGGGGGCCCGGCCCGATACCGGGCCTCAATGGCATCCTCCAATTGATCGCTCAGCTTGGCACCGTCACCCCCGAAAAACTTGATGCCGTTGTCCTCAGCGGGATTGTGCGAAGCAGATACGACGGCCCCCATGGAGGCCCCGGATTGCACGGTGAGGTGAGCGATGGCCGCGGTGGGGATGATCCCCACATCTTCGGTGTCGACTCCCACTGAGTGAAAGCCCGCCTGCAACGCCAGCGAAAGCATGTCGCCCGAGCGACGAGTGTCGCGCCCGACGATCACAGGGCCGGCGAGCCCCTCCCCGGCAGCCCGCGCCAGATCAATGGCCAGTTCTACGGTGAGTTCGACGTTGGCCTTGCCGCGAACGCCATCGGTGCCGAATAGGCGCTTGGCGGTTGGCACTTTTAGCGCTTGGTGTACTGCGGTGCCCGCCGCGCCTTACGCAGGCCGTACTTCTTGGGCTCGACCCGACGAGCGTCCCTGGTGAGGAACCCACCCTTCTTGAGAACCTCGCGGAGCTCGGGGTCGATCTTCTCCAGAGCGCGGGCGATTCCGAGACGGAGCGCATCGATCTGCCCGGTGGTCCCCCCGCCGGACAGCCTGGCGCGGATGGCATAGCGCCCTTCGAGCTCAACGGCCCGCAACGGCTCGAGGACCCTGACTCTCATCGCCATGGTGGGAAAGTACTCCTCGAGCTTCTTCCCGTTCAGTTCGAAACCTGGCTCGCCATCCATAAGTCGTACTTGGGCAACGGAGCGCTTGCGACGTCCGGTTGCTCGGGCGAGCTGATCGGCCATTAGTGCTCCTGCCCGGAAGTGCGGTGGATGTATCCCCAAGAACTCGGCGCAGTCTGGCAAGGACGTGGGACGAAGGCGTAGTTAACCCTACGTCGAGGCCTGCGGGCGCAGTCAGGTGCGTCGAGGGTCGGCGAGACGCCGCCGGTACGTTCGGGCGGGTGCACTAGACCTCCACCTTCTCAATTTTTAGCTCACGCGGCTGAGGCTTCTGGGATTCGTGTGGGTGCTCACTACCGCCGTAAACACGCAACTTGCGGAACGTCGCCCGCCCCAGGCGGTTCTTGGGGAGCATGCCCCGGATGGCCCGCTCCACGATGGCTTCAGGCCGCCGCTCCAACAAGCTCTCGAATGACTCTGCCTTGATGCCACCCGGGTAACCAGAGTGGCGGTAGTAGATCTTCTGCTCCGACTTATTCGAGGTCACGGCCACGCTGGCTGCATTGATCACGATCACATGGTCACCCGTGTCGATGTGGGGAGTGAATTGTGGCTTGTGCTTGCCACGCAACAACTGGGCAACCTCAGATGCCAGCCGCCCGAGGGGGAGGCCGGTGGCATCAACAACCCACCAGGCACGCTCGATGTCACCCGGCTTCGGTGTGTAAGTCTTTTGCTGTTTCACGCGACGGAACTCCCCAACGACGGTGCGGGAACGGGGCAATGATAGCAAGGCGTGAGCAGGAAGCAGGAAGCAGTCCCCTCCTGCGGAGCGGAGTCTTCGCAGCGCAGTGGGAGGGGAAAGGGAGCGAAGCGAGCAGGGGTGGGTGGTGCCCACCAACGGCAGGAGTGCCGAAAGCTTGCCTTCTCCCACAATTGTTGCTTCCAGGCGACCTCGCACAAGGCGGTGCCCAGCAATTAACTGTTGGTTCGGTGCGTGCCCGACCGGCTCGTGATGCAACCCTCGGACCTCGCCAACGCGCTGCTCAGGGGGCTGTTGTTGGGAACCACCCCCTCCCAGCCTCCCCCACTCCGTTTCACTCCGTGGGAGAGGAGCAAACTGCCTATTGCTAGTAGTTCACTTGCCACAGGAACAATCCCCGCGCCGGGGCTACGCCTCTGGCCAGGTTGCGATCGCGGGCGTCGGCGATTTCCACGATGTCTTGTGGCTCGCCGTTACCGCGACCTAGCTCGACGCACTCCCTCACGAGAGAACGCACCATCTGGTGACAGAACGAGTTGGCCGTGATCTCGAGCACCACCTCTTCCCCTTCTCGCCCCCACTCAGCCTTCTCCACGCTACGAATCGGGCTCTTACCCTCGGCCACCCGGCAAAACGAGGAGAAATCACGTTCCCCGAGAAGCAACCCCATAGCGGCGTTCATCGGGGCAAGGTCGAGGGGATATCGATAATGCCATCGAGTTCTTGCTAAAAACGGATCAGGAAGCTGTCGGTTGAGGATGAAATAGCGATAGGTGCGGGAAACCGCCGAGTAGCGAGCATGGAATGACTCGTCGACCTCAGTCAACGACGTTACGACAATCTCAGGGCCGAGCATTCGGTTGAGAGCCCGCTGCAGCACCCCGGGAGAGGTTTCTCGTTCCGCGGTGACGCTGACAACCTGGTGGCGGGCATGAACGCCGGCGTCGGTGCGGCCCGCCACGTGAGTTGCTGTCGAGCCGAGAACCTTGGCGAGGGCTTCCTCCAGGTCGCCCTGAACTGTTCGCAGGTCCGGCTGGATGGCGTAGCCGAAGAAATCTGAACCGTCGTATGAGAAGTCGAGGCGATAGTTCACCGGGAAATCAGCCGGCGGGTGCCAGGCCAACGAAAAGCAGCCATACCAGTAGCGGCGCCAACGCCAGCCCAACGGCTCTCTCCTGGGACACATCCAGATTGGATTGGAAGCCGGTGACCATCATCGCTGCAGACCAAATCCCGGCAAAAAGCATGGCCAACCCGCCGGCCACCCCCACTGCTGCTGCCACCGGAACCAGGGCCAGGGGGGCGTGTGCGTATCCAGTGATGGGGATGACGGAACCGAACCGGATCGGCTGCTCGAACACATAGGAAACGATGAGCCACACCGCCCCGGAACCGAGAATCCAACCGAACCCACCACGAATGAAAAGGGTAATGAATGCCGTTACGGACAGGATCCCGGCCCGCACCACGGGAAGACCAGAGACATTGAGGAAGACGACGAATGCCACCCAGACCGCGTATACGAACCCGACGACGATCACGGCATCGCCGTTGGCGGCTTGATTGAATTGCATCCAGACATAGGCATCGCGCTTGAGCTGGAGCGCCTGCCAGAGTCGTTGGGTTTCCATGGGGTGGTTTGCTCTCTAGAGGAATGACCGGCGTTTGTCTGCCGCCGATTATCAAAGTGCAGGTTAGCTGGAGCCGCCAGTCATCAAGCAGCACGCTGAAGTGTCAGATGCTGGGTTGTCGGGGCGCGGATTCGGTAGCGGGGATCTCGAAGGCCGGGGGTCTCGTCAGGGGCTATCCACCAGATCGGTCAAGGCGGAAGCGGCCGGTTGCCCTGCAAAGACTCGGAAATGCTTGTGACTAGAGCGACAGCAGTTGCTGGCTATTCCTCAGCCGGGCTCTCTACCAACTCGATTATTGCCATTTCAGTGCCGTCGCCCCGGCGGGGACCGAGTTTGAGGATCCGCGTGTAGCCGCCACTGCGATCTTTGAACTGTGGGGCTACTTCGTCGAACAATCTGGTTACCACTTCGGTGTCCTCGATCTCGCGTAAGATCCGCCGCCGATCATGGAGTTCTCCGGTTCGAGCCTTGGTGATCAGCTTCTCGGCATAAGGGCGCAGCGTCTTGGCCTTGGCCAGGGTGGTTTCGATCCTCCCCTCCCAAAACAGGGAGGCCGCCAGGTTGGACAACAGCTTGCGCTGGTGGGACGGACCGCCGGCAAGACGGGGGCCTTTCTTGGGACGCGGCATCAGCCCTCCCGCGGATAATCCGGCCGGCTCACTGGAGGCCGGCCTCAACCACTGGTGCCCGATCCTCGTCGCGTACTTGCCGCAGCGAAAGGCCGAGCTCATCGAGCTTGGCGGCCACTTCTTCGAGACTCCGCTGACCGAAGTTGGTGATGTTGAGAAGCTCGTCCTCGGTTCGTTGCACCAGCTCGCCAACGGTCTTGATCTGGGCTCGGCGCAGGCAGTTGCGGGGCCGCTCGGACAAATCGAGCGCCTCAATCGGGAGATCGAGATCGGGCGAGCCCGACTCGGCCTCGACGACATCGCCCAGCTCGAGGCCGATGCCTTCGCCTTCTCCGACGTCGCCAAAGAGCCCGAAGAGCTCTCGCAGAGTCTTTCCCGCAGAGGATATCGCCTCGGACGGCGTCAGCGACCCATCGACTTCTACATCGAGGATCAGCTTGTCGAAGTTCGTCATTTGGCCCACCTGGGTGGAACCCACCTCATATGCGACCTTGCGCACAGGTGAGAAGATCGAATCGATCGGGATGATCCCGATGGCTTCCGACTTCTTGTTCTTTTCTGCGCTGCGATAGCCCACGCCCCGCTCAACCGTGACTTCCATCTCCAGCTTGCCGGAGGAAGACAGGGTGGCGATTACGTGGTCGGGATTGACGACTTCCACTCCCGCCGGCAGCTTGAACTGCCCGGCCTTCACCGGCCCAGATCCGCTGGCTGAGAGAAACAGCGTCTGGGCCTCCTCAGCTTCCATCCGCAGCACGACCTCTGTGAGGTTAAGGATGACATCGACGACGTCCTCCTTCACGCCGCTGATAGTGGTGAATTCGTGCAGAACTCCCTCCACTCTCACCGACGTGATGGCAGCTCCCGGTATCCGCGACATGAGCGTGCGGCGCAGGGTATTGCCGATGGTGTACCCAAAACCCGGCTCCAGTGGCTCGATCACGAACCGCGACCGATTGTCTCCTACCGGTTCCTCTTGAATTTGTGGACGCTGAACGATGAGCACCGTGGCTCCCCTCCGTTACTTTGAATAGAGCTCGACTATGAGCTGCTCTTGGATTTGTGTGTCGACCTGCGCCCGGTCTGGTAAGTCCCGAACGACGATCTTCTTGGAGTCTTTGTCTACGTCTAGCCACTCCGGCTGAGGCCGGTCACCGGACGTGTCGATGGCATGTTGGACGGCAATGAGGTCGCGACTCCTGTCCCGCAACGTGATGACACTTTCGGGCTTGACCCGCAGCGATGGAATGTCGACGCGGCGTCCGTCTACGACGAAGTGGCCATGGGATACCAGCTGCCGGGCCTGAGCTCGTGAGGTGGCGAAGTTAGATCGATACACGACGTTGTCGAGGCGGCTCTCCAGGATCTGCAATAGGTTCTCACCGGTGATGCCTCGCCTGCGGGCTGCCTCCCGGTAGTAGTTGCGGAACTGACGCTCCAACACTCCGTAAATGCGCCGCGCCTTCTGCTTCTCTCTCAGCTGAATGAGGTACTGAGTCTCCTTGATCCGACCCCGGCCATGCTCACCTGGTGGATAGGGACGAGTCTCAATGGCGCATTTGGACGACTCGCACCTGGCCCCTTTGAGAAAGAGCTTGGTGCGCTCGCGTCGGCAAAGCTTGCAAACGGGTCCGGTGTAGCGGGCCATTACGCGCACCTCCAGGTGAGCTTTGCGGATGGATCGCCGGGCCACTCGGCGCCAGCGGCCAGGACGCACGACGAGGGCGCAGTCATGCACCGCGTCGAGGAGGAGGACGCCGCCGCTGGGGTCGATGGCCGGCGAGACGCCGCAAGGGCTTGCCTGGCGGTGTGCACTACCCCCGCCTTCTCTTATTGAGCCGGCAACCGTTGTGGGGGAGCGGAGTCAGGTCTTTGATACCAGTCACCTCGAGGCCCATCGCCTGCAGGGTGCGGATAGCAGTTTCCCTGCCTGAACCGGAGCCGCGGACGATGACGTCCACTTTGCGGATTCCATACTCGCCGGCCTTGCGAGCCGCCTGCTCGGCCGCGACCTGAGCGGCGTACGGCGTGGACTTGCGCGAGCCCTTGAAGCCCACCGAGCCTCCGGAGGTCCAGAGAATGGTGTTGCCTTGCAGATCGGCGATGGTTATGACTGTGTTGTTGAACGTGGCGCGGATGTGAGCCTGGGCGTGATTGAGAGATCGCCGCTCGCGACGCCGCGACCGTGCGGCCTTTTCCGAGATCTCCGGCACCGGCTCGGCGCCATCCGCCGGGGTGGCTTCTGGAGCAGAGTCCGCCGGCGGTTTGGCGGCGGCCTCCTCGGCAGGAGCCCCAGCCGGCGCCTCTGGGGCAGGGGCATCGGCAACGACCTCTTCCGCGGGAGCTTCGGACGGCCCTTCGGCGGTAACAGATTCTTCCTGGGGTGTTTCCTCGTCTGCCATTTCCTAATTCGTAGCCCTCTTCTTGCCGGCAATGGCCGCCCGCCGACCCTTGCGAGTCCGGGCATTGGTGTGGGTCCGCTGGCCCCGCACGGGAAGTCCACGTCGGTGGCGCAAGCCCTGAGATGAGCCAATGTCGATCGTGCGCGTGATGTTCTGGGCCACTTCGCGACGTAGGTCGCCTTCGACACCGAAGTTCTGCTCAATGGCCCGGCGGACATTGACGACCTCTTCCTCGGTGAGGTCCCGGACCTGCCGACTCTCATCAACCTCGGCCAGCTCACAGATCATTTGGGCGCGAGTTCGACCAACGCCGTAGATGTAGGTGAGGGCAATCACCATCCGCTTGTCACGGGGAAGGTCCACGCCGGCTATCCGAGCCATTACGCGCTCCTCCAGGTGAGCTTTGCGGATGGATCGCCGAGCCACTCGGCGCCAGTGGCAAGGACGCACGACGAAGGCTCAGTCATGCACTGCGTCGAGGAGGAGGACGCCGCTACTGGGGTCGATGGCCGGCGAGACGCCGCAAGGGCTTGCCTGGTGGTGCGCGAAACGCTCCTCCAGATAGGCTTCACTAGCCCTGCCTCTGCTTGTGACGCGGGTTGGTGCAAATCACCCATACGCGACCGTGGCGCCGGATGACCCGGCACCGTTCGC
>JAUXLW010000169.1 GCA_030623545.1 Acidimicrobiia bacterium
CAGTCTGCTCTGGCGGCCAGCCTGGAGCAGAACTTCGCCGTGGCTGTCTCGAACAGAGTCGAAGAGGTTCCATATGAGCCCGTCCCGGACCCGGTTGTAGATCCAATCCCGGACCCGGTGGTCGATCCGGATCCGGCGCCGCAGCTGCCCCGGATTCTCCTCCAGGAGGCTGAAGGGCCCGCCGGTGAAGCCTTTGCCCAGATCCGCATTGCCAAAATCGACCTTGATGCCACGATCATTGAGGGGGTGAGACGGAGGGATCTCAAGAAGGGCCCCGGGCACCTGAGCGGGTCGCCGCTCCCGGGTCAGCCTGGCAACTCGGTCATCTCCGGCCACCGCACCACTTACGGTGCTCCGTTTGGTTCTCTCGACGAGCTCGAGCCCGGCGACAGGATTGAGGTGGAGACCGCTATTGGGGTCCATGTTTATGAGGTCCGGGAAGCCCCCGAGCAGTGTCGCGACGAGGAAGGACGATGCATTGTCAGGCCGACCGATCTGTGGGTTATCGAACCTCGGGAGGGCGCCTGGTTGACGCTGACCACGTGCCACCCGAAGTTCTCAGCTCGGAGGAGGCTCGTCGTGTTCGCGGAGCTAATCAGTGGCCCCAACGCCGACGTTATCCTGGCCAGCGCATGATCAAGGCTATCTACCGCTGGCTGCCGGGGCCTTCAGCGGCCCGGGTCGCCATCATGTTGGTGATTGCATGGCTGCTTTTGGTGGTGGTGATCTGGAGTTACGAGTTGCTGGGTGACTTCCTCGACACCGGAGGGGCGGTGGGTGAATGAAGGTACTGGTGGTCGACAACTACGACTCGTTCACCTTCAACCTGGTGCAATACCTGGGTGAGCTTGGCGCCGAGCCGGTGGTGGTCCGCAATGACGAAATGGCACCCGACGAGGCGGCAAAGCTGGCGCCGGACCGTATTTTGATCGGTCCGGGCCCGGGGACACCCCGCGACACCGGCTACTCCCTCGACTATCTGCGAGACCTGAGCCCAAAGATTCCCACACTGGGCGTGTGTTTGGGTCACCAGGCGATAGTCGAGGCCTTCGGCGGCGCCGTCGCTTCAGCCCCGGAGCCCCGCCACGGGAAAGTCTCCGAGATCACTCACGACGGCCGGGGGGTGTTCACGGGGCTGGCCAATCCGCTCGCTGCCACCAGGTATCACTCGCTGGCGGCCGTCGAGCCTGGCCCCCACCTCACCGTCACAGCTCACAGCGAGGATGGGGTGATTCAAGGGGTTCGCCACAATGAGTTCCCGATCGAGGGAGTCCAATTCCATCCTGAAAGCATCATGACGGCCGAGGGGATGGCCCTGCTCAAGAACTTCCTGGGCTGACGGTCAAGGCACCGTCGTGGTGGTGGTGGTAGTAGTAGTGGAGGGTGGAGGCGGAGGCAGCTCGCCGATGCGCACTGTTATCGGCGTTCCCGGTTCGACCAGCAGGCCTTCCACCGGCGCCGGCGTTTGTTCGAGCACGATGCCGGCCTGTTCGGCATCCTCAACAAGGATGGGAGCTCCGAACACGATGCTGAGCTTGAGGCCGGCCAGGACTCCTTCGGCTTCCGCCTGGGTTTTGCCGATGAGGTCGGGGACGGCTACCGGCTGCGGCCCCGAGGAAACAATCAGACTCACAGTGTCGTTCTGCGTGATGATCGAAAGGGCCGGCGGTTCGGTGCGAATGACCTCGTCATCCGGGATGGTCGGGTGGAATTCTCGCCGCACCACAACACTCACCCCCCGGCTTTCCAGATCTCGTTTGGCATCGTCTGAAGAAAAGCCGCTGTACTCGGACAAAACCACTTGCTCGGGGCCACTCGACACTATGAGTGTGACGGAGGTTCCCGGTGGATGATTTTCTCCGGCCGGGGGAGTCTGGCTGATGACGTCATTGGCACGGATGTCGGGGTCGGTCTGGAGGACGATCTCCGTGGTGAACCTCGCTTCTGCCAGTGACTCTTGTGCCGAGACCACGCCTCTGCCGACCACGTTCGGAACGGTGAATGTTTCTGGCCCGCTGGAGATAACAAGTGTGACGCGGTCATTAGGACCGACCAGCTCGCCGGCAGGCGGGATGGTGGCTGCCACTTCCCCGAACCCGACTTCGTCGCTGGGACGCTCAGCCAGCGTAAAAAAGAGGTCCAGCTCCTGGATCTCGACGAGAGCCCGATCCTCGCTGATGCCGACCAGGTCGGGCATTTCCACCAGCAAGTCTTCCGGGCTCGGGGTGCTCAGGCCCTGGGAGATGAACACGATGGCCAGCGCCACCACTGCCAGCAAGGCGAGTGAGGCGACAATCAAAGACCATGGTGCCGAACGTTCGGGGGGAAGCTCGGCGATCTGTCGGTAGACCTCATCGGGCGGGGCGGTCGGCGGGGGAGCAGCCGCGACGAGGAGAGTGGCGGCTTCCGGGTCACTCGCTGCCACCGGAGCCCCCTGCAGAAACCGCAACAGATCCTGCCGCATATCGTCTGCCGTCTGATAACGCACCTGAGGGCTTTTTTCCAGGGCTCGCATCACGATGGCGTCAAGTTCGGGCGGGACGTCGGGATTGAACCCGGACGGAGGCGGGGCGATCTCCGAGACATGCTGGTATGCGACAGCCACGGGCGACTCGCCCGAGAAGGGTGGTTGGCCGGCCAGCATCTCGTAGAGAACGACCCCGAGGCTGTAGATATCGGATCGGCCGTCGGCCGGCAGGCCCTGGGCCTGCTCCGGACTGAAATAGGTTGCGGTTCCGATGACGGCTCCGGTGCGAGTGAGCTCCTCGGAGTCATCCCACGCCCGGGCGATACCGAAATCGGTGACTTTTACGTTGCCGTCTTCGGTAAGGAGGATGTTGCCGGGTTTCACGTCCCGGTGGGCGAGGCCACTTCTGGCGGCGACGGCCAGGGCAGCCGCCACTTCGGCGGCGATTTCGGCGGCGCGGCGCGGCAGCACGGGGTGGGGGCTCTTCACGACGTCGCGCAGAGTCGTACCTTCGACCAGTTCCATGACGATGAAATGATGGTTGCCATCCTGGCCGGTGTCGTAGATGCTGACGATGTTGGGATGGGTGAGGTTGGCGGCCGCCTGAGCCTCGCGGCGAAATCGTTGGATGAAGGCCGCGTCGGTGGCGTAATTGGCGTGCAGCATCTTGACCGCAACCTTCCGGCCCAGGAGCTCATCAGTGGCGACGTACACGTCGGCCATGCCTCCACGGGCGAGGTGTTTGATAAGCCGATAACGGTCGGCGAGAACGGTGGTATTCATGTCCGTCATGAGAGACGCCGGGCATGGGGAGCCCGGTTCCAGGATTGTAGGTATGGGTCGCTAATTGGTGGTCTCAAGCCAGGTCCTCATTACTTCGCGGGCCATCGGTGCGGCCACGCCGCCCCCGGTGGCGTCTTCCCCGGCATTCCCACCGTTTTCGATCACCACAGCAACTGCAATCTGCCTTTCTTCGCTGCGGGCGTAGCCAATAAACCAGACGTGGGGAGGCTGCCCCGGGACCTCTGCGGTCCCGGTCTTACCGCCGACGGCCACTCCTTCTATGGCAGCTCGCCGGCCTGTGCCAGAGCTCACGACATCCTCCATCATTCGACTCAACGTCGCGGCGGTCCCCGGGCTTACCGCCCGCCGCACCTCTACCGGTTGAAATTGCTTGAGGATATTGAGCTCGCGATCGAATTCCTCCGAAATCACATACGGCTGCATGACCAGCCCCCGGTTGGCAACCGCGGCCGCCACCATAGCCATTTGTAGGGGTGTGGCCCTGACGTCCCTTTGTCCGATGGCACTTTGAGCCGTGGCGGCGGGGTCGCCGACAAGAGATTCCACGGGGAAGCTCGACTCGACGGTTGTGAGCTCGAACGGCAGGACCCGGTTGAACCCGAAGGCGGCCGCGATTTCTCCGATAACTTCGGGGCCGAGATCAATTCCCAGCTGTCCGAAGATTGTGTTGCAGGAGCGTCGGAATGCGCCGGCCAGGTCCACACTCTCTCCTTCACCGCATCGACCCCGGTCGGCATTGCGGATGACAGCGGTGGAGCCGGGAAGTTCCAGTTCGAGCACGTTGATGAATGAGGTGTCCGGGTTGGCTAAGCCAGATTCCAGTGCGGCAGCCGCAGTGATCACCTTGAAGGACGAACCCGGCGCGAACGTCATCTCAATGGCCCGGTTGGTGAGTGGGCGGGTTTCGTTTGCCGTCAGTGCGTCACCCGGACCGGGAAATTCGCCAAGCAGATCCGCAGGGTCGA
>JAUXLW010000062.1 GCA_030623545.1 Acidimicrobiia bacterium
CTCGAACCTTGCAACCATTTTTCTCTCCTCCTTTTGGGAGCTTGCAACCATTGCAAGGCACAGGGCGGCATAGACCCTCACCATTTGTCGGGTGGTTGATAGTGTTCTTTCGGGTACCCGACAGTTTTGGTCCTGTGTGTCCGCTCTTCGGCTGACACCTCATCGCTGTTCGGGCTTTTGGACCGTGGCGCCGCGGCTCGCTTGCGGAGTCGGTCCTGTTTGTTGGCTCGGCGACGCCTCCGCTGGGCCGGGAGGGGAGTAACAGGTATTCTCCTCGCCATGTTGCATCCGGTGCTGGCGGAGGCTTTCGAGACACTTCTCATGACCTGGCGCCTGTGCGACGACCTGGCCAAATTCGACGCCCCTTACCGCAAGCGTCTGGAGGCGCGCTTCAAACTCGAAGCTGCCCGTAATAGGGTCAGCCGATTCCGTCGTGCTTTGAATCCGGAGCAACGTGAGCTGGAGGAGGTGGCGTTCACTACCCACTGCCCCAGCCTCGATGCCACCGTCTTCGTCTCGTACCTCGAGAAAGCCCGCAAGGGAGTCGGGTCCACCCACGCCTGCGTCTGCGGTTCTCAGGTGGAGATTCCGAATTCCGGCGCCCGCCACTCGCAGTCTGCCGGCTCGGCGCCACCACAGTGAAGGTTGGGATCCAGCTGCCAGAAGTCGAACGCGAAGTCCGCTGGCCGGAGCTTCGTCAAATGGTTCGACTCATTGAAGAGGCCGGTTTTGATTCAATCTGGGTGGGCGACCACTTGCTGTATCGCTCTGAATCCAAGGCGGCGGCAGGGCCGTGGGAGGCGTGGTCGCAGCTTGCCGCAATCGCAGCCATCACAGAGCGGGTCGAGCTGGGCCCACTGGTGGCTGCTACGCCATTTCACAGCCCGGCCATGCTGGCCAAGAAGGCTGTGACCGTTGATGAAATAAGCGCCGGGCGGCTCGTACTCGGGTTGGGCGCCGGCTGGAACCAGGCTGAGTTCTCGGCTTTCGGCTTTCCGTTCGACAACAGGGTCAGCCGTTTCGAAGAGGCGTTTACGATCATCCGCACCCTGGTGGGGGAAGGGGCAATTGATTTCCAGGGCAAGTACTACTCGGCGCGGGACTGCGAAATACTGCCCCGCGGCCCCCGCCCGCAGGGCCCTCCCATCATGATCGGCTCCCAGGGTCCACGGATGTTGCGGATTTCTGCTCCATTCATGGATCAATGGAATGCCTGGTATGCCTGGTTCGGGAACGACGTTGCCCGCTTGCCACCCCTCATCGAGAAGCTCGACAACGCGCTGCTGGCTGCGGGTCGTGATCCAGCCGAGGTGGAGCGATCCGCCGCCATGCTCATTCAACTGGGAGGCGGGGAGGGTCGCCTCACCGGGGACCCGGACCGGGGGGTGTCGATGCCATTTCAGGGCACACCCCACCAAATTGCGGCGGAGATCGCCATCTACGGCGAACTGGGAATCTCCCATATGCAGCTGGTGCTAGAGCCAATTACGGCCAGGTCGATCGAGGCCGTGGCCGAAATCCTCCCGTTGCTCTAGTCCGCTGCGATATACCTGGTTTTCGCGCTCCGAAGCCAGGCAAAATCGGGAACAAAATAGGTGCATGAACCGTTTCAACATCGTATACTTTGTGAACCCATTCACAAGCTAGGTGAATAAGAGGAGGGGGTACGTGGTTGCGACCCAGCGTCAGGTCAGCGGTGCCGTTGACGACGTCACCTATTACCTGAATAACGTTGCTCGTCACGACCTGCTCACGGCAGAGCAGGAAGTTGAGCTGGCTCAGGCCATCGAGGGCGGCCGGGCGGCTTCCGAGCGCCTGGCGGAAACCAAGCGTTTCGGCAAGAAGGAGCAGACGCAGCTACAGCGCCAGATTCGCACGGGTGAGGAGGCCCGAAACCACTTCCTGAACAGCAACCTGCGGCTGGTGGTTGCTCATGCCCGCAAGTTCCGTGGGGCCGAAGGCATCGACTTCATCGATCTCATCCAGGAAGGGAACCTGGGGCTCATGCGCGCAGTCGACAAGTTCGAGTGGCGCAAGGGATTCAAGTTCTCCACCTATGCCTCGTGGTGGATTCGTCAGGCCCTGAGCCGGGCTGTGACTGAGAAGTCGCGTACGATTCGAGTGCCCGGCCGCCTCTCCGACGCCGCGGCGACTGTCCACGCCATCAAGAACCGGCTGCACGCCGAGTTGGGCCGCAACGCCACCATCCCTGAGTTGTCCCGGGAGACCGGGCTCAGCGAAGAGCACGTCGAGGAGGCCCTGGCGGTCACCGACTCTGTGAGCCTGGAGAGCCCTGTGGGCGAAGACGGAGCAATGCTGGGCGACTTCGTTGTGGTCGAGGACGATGAGAACGATCCCGTCACTCAGGTGGAAGCGCTGGCAGTGGGTGAGGATCTGCTGAAGGCCATCAACCGCCTGCCGGACCGCGAGCGACGTATTCTGTTGCTGCGTTACGGATTCGTCGATGGCGAGCCGAAGGCCCTCCCCGAGATCGGGGCCGAGCTCAACCTGACCCCCGAGCGCATCCGTCAGATCGAGAAGGTTGCCCTGTGCCGTTTGCGCCATCCCAGCTTCGGAATGAGCGAAGAAGCTCTCATCTAAAGGGTCGGCCTAGCCTTCTCTCAATGAAGAACGATCCGGTCCGCGGGTTATATATCAATCGGACGCTGAACCTCCGGTCCATAAAGGCCATCGGCTACGACATGGATTACACCCTGATCCATTATCAGACCGCCGACCTCGAACGCCGCGCCTACGAGTTGACCCGGGAGCGGCTTGCCAACAAGGGCTGGCCCGTGGCGGATCTCGAATTCCAGCCCCGGTCGGTGATACGCGGCCTGGCGATCGATCTTGATCTCGGCAACCTGGTCAAGGCCACGCGCTTCGGTTATGTGATCAAGGGTGCCCACGGAACTCGCATCCTTGGTTATGACGAGCTGCGGGACGCCTACAGCGGCACCCTCGTCGACCTGGCTGAGGACCGCTTCTCATTCTTGAACACCCTCTACTCCATTTCGGAGGCCAACCTGTTCGCTCAGCTCGTCGACCAGCTCGACGCCGGGCACATCAAGGGAGTTATGAGTTACTACGACCTGGCAGAAGCAGTCGGCACCGCCCTCGACGCGACTCACATGGACGGTGCTCTCAAGGATGAAATCCACGCCGACCCTGATCGCTACGTCGCGCCCGACCCGGAAGTGGTGGAGGCGCTATTGGATCAGCGGTACGCCGGCAAGCACCTGATGCTCATCAGCAACTCGGACTGGGAGTTCGCCGCTCAGATGATGAGCCTGGCCTTCGACCCTTACCTGCCAGGGTCTATGACCTGGCGGGATCTCTTCGATACGATCATCGTTTCGGCGGGTAAGCCGTTGTTCTTCGCGCACGATCACCCCTTCTACCGGGTCGTTGATGAGGAGCAGGCGCTGATGCGGCCCCACTTCGGCAAACTCGAGCAGGGGGTTGTCTACGTCGGTGGAAATGCCACTCTTCTCGAGGAGAGCCTCGACCTTTCTGGAGACGAAATCCTCTACGTCGGCGATCATCTCTTCGGGGACGTCCACGTATCCAAGTCGATGTTCCGATGGCGGACTGCTCTGATCATCAGAGAGCTCGAATCCGAGACCCGCGACCTGGTTGGGTTCCGTGACACCCAGCAGGTCCTCGAGGTCCTAATGGATGAGAAAACCCAGCTCGAACGCCACCGGGCCCAGGTGCGCCTGGCGCTGGTTCGCTCTGAGCACGGGCAAGGCGAGGCTGCCGGTTCCAATCAGGAGCTGACGGATCAGCTGGCGGGGCTTCAGGAGTTGATCGCAGCTCTTGATGAGCGCATCGCGCCTTTGGCCCAGGCCTCAGGCGAGCTGGGAAATCCTCTTTGGGGACCCATCATGCGGGCCGGCAACGACAAGAGCCTGTTCGCCAGGCAGGTGGAGCGCTATGCCGACATCTACACCTCGCGAGCTTCCAACTTCCTGGCCGAGACCCCATTTGGTTTCTTGCGGGCGCCCCGCGGGAGCCTGCCCCACGACCCGAACTAGTCCGGTCAGAGCTCCTCAGGCATCGGGAACCAGCGCAGCTCTTCGAAGCCCTCGCCAAGCTCAACGTGTTCCACGGTAGGGCTTGACGCCTCGGCCTCGTCGAAGATGCGTTCGGCGGCTTCGAGGTAGTCGGCCAATGCCGTCTCGCCACCGCTGGTCCTCCGATGCGGGTACTTGAGCTCACCGGCCTCGTAATGAATATCGTGCAGGGTGAGGGGCGGGGAAGACAGGCCGTCCCGGTGCCGCCAGAGGGCGTTGTCGGGATCGAATGTGTAGTAGGGCAGCAAGCACCAGCCGCGCTCGGCCACCAGTTCCACGGCCCGCACGATGAACTCGAAGGTTTCCTCGGAAATGAAGTAGTTGAAATTGAGGCGCACCCAACCCGGCTTGATTCCCTCGCAGCCGTGGATGACCTCGGCTTGGATCTGGTGGGAAGTCTCCAGGTCGATGCCGAGTAGCCCGTGCCCGTAGGGCCCGGCGCAGGAACATCCCCCCCGGGTCTGAATACCAAAGAGGTCGTTGAGGAGTGCAACTACATAGTTGTGATGCAAATAGCGGTCCCCGAACCTTATTTCAAAGGACACGATGGAGAGACGCTCCGCGTCGGGGTTGCCGAGGACTTCAACGTGAGGGTGGGCTTGCCACCGGGCGATAGCGCGATGAATGAAGCTCTCCTCCCGGGAACGAATCAGTTTGGTGCCGACCGCTTCCTTGAGTTGGAAAACGAGGCCAGCCCGAATCGATTCGATGATGGCAGGGGTGCCACCCTCTTCCCGATGCTCGATATCAGTCAGGTAATGGTGCTCGGTCGCAATGACGTAGGACACGGTTCCGCCGCCGACCACGGCGGGCACAGTGTTCTGGAAGAGTTCTTGGCGAGCCACAAGAAGTCCGGGCGTGCCGGGGCCCCCGATGAGCTTGTGCGGCGATAAGACAATCGCGTCCATGTATGAGGCGCCGTCATGGGAGCCGTTCATATCAATGGATACATAGGGAGCGGCGGCGGCGAAATCCCAAAACGAGAGAGCCCCGTGCTCGTGCAGCAGGCGGGCAATGGCGTGGGTGTTGGAGATTATCCCGGTGACATTCGAGGCTGCCGAGAAGCTCCCGATCTTGAGCGGGCGATCGGCGTAGATTGCCAACTCCGCTTCGAGCCGGTCGAGGTCGATGTGGCCGTCGGCGTCCTCGGGGATCCGCACCACGTCGGCGATCGACTCCCGCCACGGCAACTCGTTGGAGTGATGTTCGTATGGGCCGATGAAGACCACCGGCCGCTCGGCGTCGGGGATCTGTGAGCTGAGGTTGTATCGAGCGTCGAGGTCGGCCGGCAGGCGCAGGTTGAGCACTGCGATGAGCTTGTCGACCGCGCCGGTGCTCCCCGAGCCACAA
This sequence comes from Acidimicrobiia bacterium, assembly GCA_030623545.1. Taxonomy (GTDB): domain Bacteria; phylum Actinomycetota; class Acidimicrobiia; order Spongiisociales; family SHLN01; genus JAUXLW01. The sequence goes on from JAUXLW010000062.1 coordinate 5,427, forward strand.
AACAACACCGCGTGCTCATCCGTTGCGCCGACGCACCGGCGAATGATGCTGCGGGCGTCCTCTCGAAAACGAGTGGTCTGTAATCCCGTTCCCGAGGATTCGGTGTGGGTGTTGGCGTAGAGCGGGAGGACCTCATCCCGGATGAAGTCCTCGATGAGGGAGAGCGAACGCCCCGAAGCTGTGTAATCGGCATAGGTGAGGCGACGGGGGCCGTATGGGCCGGACACCGCCTCGTTCCTGCCAATCACCGAGTCGCGAACGGTCTCAATGAGTAATTCCCCGGGGGTTGAGGAGCTGTTAGACGCCATGACTCAATGAGCATACCGGCAGCATCGGCACCGGTATGGCGTGCCAGACTGGCGAGTGATGAGTACAACTATTGGTTTGTTCCTGTTCGACGGGGCGGAGGAGCTCGACTGGGCCGGGCCGTGGGAGGTGTTGTCGGCCTGGGCGGAGAATCACCCTGAGGACGACATCGAGGTTTTCACGTTCGCTCAATCACAGGAAACGGTGAGCTGCGCCAAGGGTCTGCGAGTGATTCCCGACCACACCTGGGCAACGATGCCGGAGCTGGACGTGCTGGTGTATCCGGGCGGGCGGGGAACCAGGGCCCATCTGGGTAACCCCGAGATCAGCGAATGGCTGCGGGGGGTGGCGAAGCGAGCCGAAATCGTTGCCAGCGTTTGCACCGGCTCGCTGGTGCTGGCCGATGTCGGGCTGCTGGACGGCCTGGCGGCCACCACCCACTGGGGCAGTCTTGACATGTTGTCCGATCTGGGAGATGACGTCGAGGTTCGTCCCGACGATCGATTTGTCGACAACGGGGCGATCATCACCGCGGCCGGCGTCTCGGCGGGAATCGACATGGCGCTTCATCTGATCGTCAGGCTCAAGTCGGTGGAACGCGCTCGCCAGGTCCGCCGCTACATCCAATACGACCCGCAGCCTCCGGTCTAGGACGATTCACCCCGGGTCAGAGACGTCCGATTCGCTCGGTGAGGAGCCGGAAGAACCCTTCGTTGTCAATCTGGTTCATGACAAGGCAGTTGGGCTCGTTGTCCGTCAGCCGCCACCAGTCGACCACCGTCATTCCCATGGTCAGCTCAGACTCGGTTTCGATGGCGACGTAGCAATCCCGCCCGGAGAAGAGCTCCGGTTCGAGAAGATAGGCGATGACGCAGGGATCATGGAGCGGCCCACCGTCGATCCCATACCTCTCCATGTCGAAGCGTTCCATGAACTCGAGCATTCCGGCAACCGAAACGCCGGCCGCATTGCCTAATGCCCGGAATGCTTCGACATGGGCTCGCGAGGTCAGCGCCTTGTGGGTGACGTCGAGAGGCATCATTACCAGGGGAATACCGCTGGTGAAGACGGCGGCCGCCGCCTCAGGGTCCACCAGGATGTTGAACTCTGCCGCGGGGGTGGTGTTGCCTCCTTCGAAGAACCCTCCTCCCATCAGCACAAGCTCATCGCCCTGCGACACAATCGCCGGCTCCCTCTCGAGTGCCACGGCGATGTTGGTCAGCGGCCCCAGCGTGCACAACGTTGTTACCTCGCTCCCCATCACGGTCTCGATGAGGAAGTCAACGGCGTGGCCGTCGGCGGGCACCGTTGTCGGGTCCGGCAGGTCGGCACCGTCGATGCCGCTGACGCCGTGCACATATTCGGCCGTGATCAGCGGCCTCACAGTGGGACGCTCACACCCGGCGTAGACGGGCACGTCGGTTCTCCCTGCCAGCTCGGCCAGCATCAGGGCGTTGCGGGTCGTCAG
>JAUXLW010000090.1 GCA_030623545.1 Acidimicrobiia bacterium
AGTTGTCAACGCCGCCAAAGAGGGTGACCGCCTCGACGCTCAGTTCCTGGATTCGGTACTCGCCTCGCACACCTCAGGGCTCCGTGTCCTGGCCGCCCCTCTCGAGCCCGCCTTTGCCGACGAGGTCTCGTCGCGGGCATATACCCGAATACTCGAGATGCTGAGTGATTCCTTTGATTACGTAGTGGTCGACACCGCCCCCAGTCTCGACGAGCGCCTATTGGCCATTCTCGACAAATCCGATGTGGTGCTCTTCGTCGTTGATATGGATCTACCAAGCGTGAAGAACGCCAAGCTGGCGCTGGAGACACTGCGGGTTCTCAACTACCCGGCCAACAAGATAAAGCTCGTGCTGAACCGGTCTAACTCAAGGGCTCGTCTTGACGTTGATGAGATTGAGCGTTCGCTCCGCCTTCCAATATTGGCCTCAGTGCCTTCCGACGGTCTGCTCCCGGCTTCAGTCAACGAGGGAGTTCCGATTGTCGAGTCCCACCCAAGATCGAAACTGGCCAAAGCTTTCGAAGATGTCGCCCGCCTGGTGTTGGAAGGCCGTCACGGCCAAGACGATGCGAAACCGAAGCGCTTTGGCCGATGACTGTTAAGGATGGTGCGAGATGAGTTCACTTTCGGAGCGGGTAGCAGCTGCTAAGGCCTCTGAGCTCGGGCAGGGCGACGTCAGTGAAGAGGACGACAGTGTCCAGGAGCTTCGACGTCGGCTGCACTTCAAGGTTGTCGAGGGTCTGGGCCCTTCGCTCTACGACCGGCAGATGAGTGATGCCGAACTGAAGGTTCGAGTCATGGAAATGCTCGACTGGGCGCTCGAGGCTGAAGAGAACGTCCCGCTGAGCCGGTCGGATCGCGAGGCTCTGCTACGAGAGATCGCCGACGACGTTCTCGGCTACGGGCCCATCGACCCCTTGCTGGCAGACGAAACCGTCACTGAGGTAATGGTCAACGGCCCATTCGCCGTATTCATCGAACGAGACGGCAAGATCGAAAAGACGCCTGCCCGGTTTGTGGACACCACCCACCTCTTGCGGATCATCGAGAAGATCGTCAGCCAGGTCGGCCGGCGGATTGACGAGTCGACACCGATGGTGGACGCCCGCCTTCCCGATGGATCGCGGGTTAACGCCATCATCCATCCGCTGGCCATCGGTGGGCCGTTCCTGACCATCCGAAAGTTCTCGGTCGATCCGCTCACGGAAGCGGATCTCGTGACCAATGGATCTCTTTCGGAGGTTTCGGCCGATTTCCTCCGCAAGTGCACGGTGGGAAAGCTCAACGTCATTGTTTCGGGGGCCACGGGCTCGGGGAAGACCACCATGCTCAACGTGCTCTCGAGCTATATCCCTGATGACGAGCGTATTGTGACGATTGAGGACTCGGCCGAGCTTCAGTTGCGCCAGGAGCACGTCCTCACTCTCGAGGCGCGGCCGGCCAACCTTGAAGGCCGCGGCGAGGTCACGATTCGTGACCTGGTGCGCAACACACTGCGAATGCGGCCCGATCGCATCGTTGTTGGTGAGGCCCGCGGCGGTGAAGCGCTGGACATGTTGCAGGCAATGAACACCGGCCACGACGGTTCGTTGACCACCATCCACTCCAACTCTCCCCGGGACACCCTTGCCAGGATTGAGACCATGGTTCTGATGGCCGGCTTTGAGATGCCGGTACGGGCCATTCGTGAACAAGTGGCAGGCGCCGTGGACATGATTGTTCACCTGCACCGCCTACGGGACGGGACGCGGCGGATAACTCACATCACCGAAGTGCTCGGGATGGAAGGCGAAGTGGTGACGACTCAGGATGTGTTCCTGTTCGACTACGGCATGGGAGTCGACGAGAACGGCCGCTACCTGGGCCACCTCAAGTCGACCGGTTTGCGCCCCAGTTTCAGCAAGAAGCTCGAGGATCTCGGTATTGAGTTGGACGCCGACATGTTTGCCCCCGAGGGCTTCGCCCGCCAGGCCGACACGTTCGACGTGGGATGAACCGGCCTCGATTCTCCGCGGCTTTGATCCTGGGCCTGATAGCAGTGCTGCTCATCGGGGTTTTGCCTGCGCTGGCACAGGAGGAAACCAGCCAGCCGGTGGAAGTTCGCATTACGGAGATAGGGATCTCTCGTTACCCGGAGATGACTCTGGTCGTCGAGCTGCGCAACATTGAAAGCCTCGACCCAACACAGCTGACGGTTCTCGAGGCTGGAGAGCCGATTCAGCGCGGAACGATCACGCCGATCTCGCAAACGCCAGTGCAGGTGGGAATTGTTCTGGCAATTGACACGGGCGTCAGCATGGTGGGTGAGCCGATCGAGGCAGCGAAGGCGGCTGCCATCGGTTTCATCGACAACATGCGTCCTCAGGACCTGGTGGCCGTCGTTGGATTCGGGGACGAGGTCGACATTTTCACCGCGTTCACGAACAATCCGACTGCCTTGAAATTGGCGGTAGGTCAGCTGGAGGCGACGGGGTCTGGCAGCCGGCTGTTTGACGCCATGGCCGACAGCGCCGACCTTTTTGCTCGCGTTGGCGACCTGGGGACTCTAGAGCGCAACCTCATCCTGCTTTCGGACGGGGGAGACTCAGCGAGCGAGATCAGCGTGGTGGAAGCTGTTGCGGCGTTGAACCGGGAGGAAGTCTCAGTCTTTGCCGTCGGTCTGGAAGGCACTGATTTCGATTCAGAGACCCTTCAGCAGTTGGCCGGTTCCGGCGTATTTCTGGCAACACCCGACCCGGCCCAGTTAGCGACTCTCTACGCGGACATTCAACGCTCTCTCGACGACCGACTTGTAGTCGCATTCACCGCAAGGGAAGAAGCTCCCCGCGATGTTGTGTTTGAGGTGCAGTACGCCGGGTTGTCCGATTCCCAGGTTGTCAGCGTCCCCGGCTTCATCATCCCCGCCTCGGCCGCGACCACGCTTCCCCCCACTTACACGGTGGAGGCCCCGGCGGCGGCAGGGGAGTCCGGACTTTCGTCGAGCACTTTCCAGACCATCGCCATGTGGACGCTGGCCCTCGCAGTAGCCGCCTTTGTTCTGGTTGTCGGGTTGGGCCGCAGCTCCGACGTCGTGGCGGCTCGTCTGGGCGCACTCTCGCAGACCCGCCGCTTCCGTCGAGCAGGGTCAGAACCGGTAACCGCTGGTGACGTGCCGAATTTTTGGCGGCGAGTTCCTTTACTCAACCGTCTCGTTTCCCAGGCAGAAGAAGTGGCCGAGAAGCAAGGGATGCTTCGTCCGATCGCCAACCTTCTCGAGCAGGCCAATATCCTGTGGCGACCTGGTGAGGTTGTCGCCGGCGCTCTCGGCCTGGCCGCAGTCGCTTCGTTTGGGGCGGCACTGTTTTACGGGAGCCTGGTCGTCGGCGTTGTGGTCTTTTTGGCTCTGGTGCTGGGAATTGCCGGGCTCCTCAGGTTCATCGCCGCGCGAGAACGCAACCGGTTTGTCAATCAAATGCCAGACACGCTCGGCCTGATTGCCACCTCGCTACGGTCCGGGCAGTCGTTCCTCCAGGCACTAGAGGCAGTGGCGAGCGAAGCTTCAGAGCCAACTGCCAGGGAGTATCAGCGGGCGGTGGGAGAGGTCAGGCTGGGACGTCCCATCGGAGCGGCTATCAGGGCTATAGCGGACCGCATGGACTCGGAGGACTTTGGTTGGGTCGTCATGGCCACTGATATTCAGCGTGAGGTTGGAGGCAACCTGGCTGAGGTGCTCGACATTGTTTCCGAAACAATGATGCATCGTAACCGCTTGCGGCGGGAGGTGAGGGCTCTGAGTGCCGAGGGGCGCATGTCAGCCATAATCCTCGGAGGATTGCCGGTGTTCATGTTCCTCTTCCTCTTCACAAGCAATCGCGATTACCTGGCACCACTCGTCGAGCGCAAGGCCGGGTGGATCATGATCGGGGTCGCGCTGAGCTGCATGCTTGCCGCCTTCGCCTGGCTACGCAAGATTGTGAATATCGAGATCTAATGAGTGATTTAGCAATCCCCGTGTTCTCATCGTTCCTGGCGATAGCAGCGGCTGCCTACTACGTCGGCAACGGGATCACCCGAGCCCGCGATTTGACTCGTGACCGGCTTGCCAGGTACGGGAGCAGGGTCGCCAACCAGGAAGAGGCAATCCGGGAGCGCGAGTTGAAGCGACCTTTCGCCGACCGGGCCCTGGCTCCGGTCATGGAGCGGCTTGGCAGGATTGCGGCCCGCCTCACTCCGGTGGGATGGATCAATCGCACCGAAAAGCGGCTGATGTTCGCCGGCAACCCCGGGAATCTGGATGCCAACTCATGGGCGGTACTCAAGGTTTTTGCTGCCGTTAGTTCGGTGCTTATCTGGTTCTTCATTCAGGGGAATCTTCCGGGCTCGCAGAAGATCCTCACGTTCGTATTGCTTCTCGGCGGCGGCTTCCTTGGGCCCGATGCCTTTCTCAATCGCAAGATCGCCGAGCGGAGCGACGCCATGCTGCGTCAGCTCCCCGACATTCTGGATCTTCTCGTCATCAGTGTTGAGGCCGGGCTCGGATTCGACCAGGCGCTGGCCAGGGTGGTAAAAACCATTCCGGGACCGCTTTCCGACGAGTTCCAGCGGATGATGACCGAAACCCGGGTTGGCGTCGCCCGCAAGGACGCGATGCGGAACCTGCGGGACCGGACCGATGTTGAGGAGCTGCGAGTGTTCCTCTTGGCGATGATGCAAGCGGACACGTATGGAGTCTCGATTTCCCGGGTATTGCGGGTTCAGGCGGATGAGATGCGAATCAAGCGCCGCCAGCGGGCCCAGGAGAAGGCGTACGCGGCACCGGTAAAGCTGGTGGGACCGCTCATGTTGCTCATCTTCGCCTTCTTGACAATCCTGCTCGGGCCGGCCGGGCTTCGCATCTCCGACACCGTCATTTTTTGAGGCCGAGCGCTATGCAGCGCCGTATCTCAGTCCACCACCTGTTTGTGTTGGTCCCCATTCTCGGCATGGTTGTCGCCGGGTCGCGAGCCATACGCGACAGCTCCTTTTTGTGGCATGTCCGGGCCGGGACCCACCAGATGGACATCGGATCTGTGATTCGGGTGGATCCGTTTTCGTTTAGCGCTGGAGGGGAGGAGTGGCGCACGCAATCATGGATCGCGGATCTCGTGTATGGGGTTCTCGAGCGCTGGACCGGGGACCTGGTGTGGGTGTGGCCGATGTTGGCCTTAGTGATGGGAGCCACCCTGCTGATGGTGGCGGCTGCCGTTTATCGCAGCGTTCCCCGCCCCATGAACACCGCTTTCGTCATCTTCTTCGTCACCTGGCTGTCGTTGCGTAACCTGGTGCCGCGGCCGGTGCTGTTCTCATATGTCTTCCTGGCCGGTCTGGTACTACTTCTGGGGGACCGTCGGCTGCGCTGGGCGATTCCGCTGTTGCTATGGGTGTGGGCCGGAGTCCACGGGTCATTTGTGATCGGGCTGGGATTGATCGTCCTGGAAGCCGTAAGGCAGCGGAGCCGGCCCCTCTGGGGCAGCCTCGGCTTGTCGCTGGTCGCGGTTTCGGTGACGGCGCACGGCCTGGCTCTCTGGGTGGTGCTGCTCCGCTTTTTCCAGAACCGCTCTGCGCTCGATCTGATCCAGGAGTGGGGGCCGCCGAGGCTGACCGACCTGGGGATCGCCCCCTACGCGTTGCTGGTAGTCGGTGTGGTAATTGCCGCCTCCCTGGGCAAGATCAAGCCCCGCGACCTCATTGTGGTGGCTCCATTCCTGATCTTCGGTCTCACCAGCAACCGGGCTTTGTTTCCGGCGACGATTGTGCTCGCGCCGTGGGCAGCGCTGGCACCTGTCGTCGCGCTCAGCTCGTTGATTGTCGGGATCAACTTGAGTGCCGACGCGCTGGCCAAGGCTTTGGGTATCGATCG
>JAUXLW010000218.1 GCA_030623545.1 Acidimicrobiia bacterium
ATATTCGCCGTCGAGCTGGCCCGGGCTCGCCTTGATCCCCGGTTGTTTACGCAAGCGACCCTGTTCGGCAAGACATACGATGGCCGGGGCGCGGTGACCGCCGGCTATCTCGACGAAGTGGTTACTGCCGAGGGTTTGCTGGACCGGGGCATGGAGCTAGCCACGCAGGCCGCAGCGCTCGAGACCTCCGGTTTTGTTCCCTCCAAAGTCAGGGTTCGGCGGCCGCTCGCCGATTTCGTCAGGTCCACCCTCGACGAGGACATGGCTTCGATAACGATGCCCAATCCATGAGCGACGTGCCGGCCTGGTTCACGGCCGCCATCGAGGCGCCGAGGACCGAGGGCACCGTCGAGGTGGACGGCACCGACATTCACTATCTCGAATGGGGAGATCGCACCAGGCCCGGGATCGTTCTGGTGCACGGGGGTAGTGCCCACGCCCATTGGTGGGCGCACCTGGCCCCCATGCTCAGCGAGCGCTATCACCCGGTTGCCCTCGACCTCTCAGGCCACGGCGATAGTGGGAGGCGTAAGGAGTACAGCTTCGAGATGTGGGCCGAGGAGCTGATGTCGGTATGCGTCGCCTGTGGCATCGACGATCCGCCGATTCTGGTAGGCCACTCCATGGGCGGCCTTGTATCAATAGTGGCGGCAGCCTTGCATGGCGAGCGCTTGCGTGGGGTCGTCATCGTTGACTCGCCGGTGCTGCGGCCAGACCCAGAACAGGAATCGCTGGTGGGGCGCACGTTCCGCGAGCTCAAGGTGTACCCCGACCTGGACACGGCGCTGGGGCGATTTCGACTGATACCTCCCCAGCCGACCTCAAACGAGTTCATCCACGACTACATCGCTCGCAATTCGTTGCGCGAGGTGGATGGGGGATGGATTTGGAAGTTCGATCCCAAAATTCGCTTGAAGCGGACGGCGATCCATGAGTTTCTGGCAGGCGTCGAGACACGGGTGGCGCTTTTTCGAGGAGAATTGTCGGAACTCGTTACGCCCGACGTGAGCGACTACATGCACGAGTTACTCGGGCGCAACGCTCCCGTCGTGGCAATCCCCAACGCCTATCACCATCTGATAATTGACGAACCGCTCGCCTTCATCGCAGCCCTGCGAGCCATTCTGGCGGATTGGGAGCACTCGATTCCCCGGAAGCCGGCCGGGTAACTGGACTCAGGCCTCCGGGGCGGCCGGGTTGGTCAAGGCTTCGACGATCGATGACACTGCCCGCGAGGCCACCAGGGGATCTTCCAGGCCACGGACCCATACGAGTGAGCGGCGGCCAGGCCCTCTTCCCTCAGTCACCGGTTCGACGGCCATCACATCGTCTGAGCGCACGAACTTGCCGTAGCCCAGACTGACCATTCGCCCAGATTGAACACGCATGGGCCGAATCTACCCTCCACGAGGTGATCCTGCCCAGCCCCCCTTCCAGGAGGCTCCTAACATCGCTCCTCATGGATATCCCGGATATTTGGCAGCTGAGCGAAAACATTGTTGATGAGTTGGCGGAGCTGAGCCCGGTTGATGCCACCCATCTCGGCGTGGCCGGGCACGACGGCGAGTGGACCGATTTCAGTCCCGACGGCGTCGATGAGGCGGCTGCCTATTTTCGGTCCCTGCGCGAGCGGATCTCTCATGTGGCCGAGCCTGAAGACAAGTGGGGGCACCGGGCGTGGCGGGTTGCGCGAGAGTTTGCCGACTCGCAAGTCGCCTGGGCAGAGGATGAGGACAGGTATCGCCATCTGCGCATCCTGGCCGCCCCGCTCGATGATGTTCGGGCGATTTTCGATGTCATGGACACGGAGACGCCCCGGGGGCGGGCCGACGTCATCTCCCGGCTGCGAACGGTTCCCGAGGCCGTGGCCGGGATAAGGGAAACGCTCACAGCGGGCCTGGAGCGGGAATTGGTCAGTGCCCGGCGTCAGGTACTGGGCGTTGTTGAGCAGTGTGCAACCCATGCCGGGCCCAACTCGGCTTTGCTGCAGATCCCCGGCACTCTGGCTGATGCGGGCGCCGGGGCATCCGATGTGGCACTTGCAACCGATGCCGCCGAGAGCGCGGCCGGAGCGTTTGGCGATTTCGGCGCCTGGTTGGGGTCGGTCTATCTGCCAAAGGCACCGGAGAAGGATGCGGTTGGACGAGAGCGATATGAGCGTGCCTCGCACCACTTTCTCGGCTTGGAGGTCGATCAGGAAGAAACCTACGCCTGGGGATGGGACCAGATCGAGAAGATTCGTAGCGAAATGGAGGATCTCGCGGGCCAGATCGAGCCGGGGGCGGCTCGCCATGATGTGGTGGAGTTGCTCAACTCGGATCGCACCCGCATGGCTCATCGCGATGATTTCGCGGCTGTCATGCATGAGCGCCAGGTCCAAGCTCTCGAGGAGCTGTCCGGGTCGCACTTCGATATCCCCGAATCGGTGCGGCGAGTGGAAACCAAGCTTGCCCCGCTCGGCAGCTTCCTGGGCGCCTATTACGTGGGGCCCAGTGAGGACTTTGTGCGGCCCGGTTCGGTGTGGTTCTCCATCGGCGATATCGAATATGTGCCGCTGTGGGAGAACGTGACCACGGCCTATCACGAGGGATTCCCCGGTCACCATCTCCAGGTCGGAATTCAGCTCAGCCGGCAAGAGCATTCCAGCCGGCTGCAGAGGGTCTGGATCTGGAACAGCGGAAGCGGCGAAGGCTGGGCACTCTACTCGGAGCGCCTCATGCGAGAGCTGGGCTACTTCGAGAAGCCGGAGTTCGAATTCGGCACCCTGGCGGCGTCGATGATGCGCGCCTGCCGGGTAGCCATCGACATTGGCAGCCATCTCGAGTTGCCGATCCCCGAGGGTCAGCCTTTTCATCCCGGTGAGCCCTGGACGTTCGCCACGGCCGTTGAGATGATGGAGGACTATGCCGGGCAGCTTCCCGACTATGCGGCTTCGGAAGTCACCCGCTACCTGGGCTGGCCCGGTCAGGCGCCCTCATACAAGATCGGTGAGCGGGTGATTCTCGAGTTGCGGGAGGAAATGCGGTGCCGCCGGGGACCCGACTTCGATTTGAAGCAGTTTCACGCCGATGTCCTCGAGGCGGGAGCAGTGGGCCTCAGCCTGCTGCGCGAGTTCGTACTCGGGTAGCACCCGCGGCATTCACGTCTGCCACGCAGTGAAGAATCTTTTTGGGTGTCTCGGGCACGGCTCTCCAGGAGTCGCGGCGTCGAGCAGGGAGACGAAAGGCGCATTGTAGAGAAGACCCGGG
>JAUXLW010000071.1 GCA_030623545.1 Acidimicrobiia bacterium
CATGCCATGGCCTGCAGTATGCGGTCACGATTGCCGGCCAGGTCACCCACCACCTGGTTTATCTGGGCCCCGGCTATCCGTACAAACATGCCCTCAGATTAAGCCGGGAACCCCGGTCGGCCGGCAGCATTGCGGCGACCTTGTTAGAAGGACACGAAGGAGAGTTGGTCGAATGTTGCCAGGTCGTTGGCACCAACACCCATCTCGGACACCGAAAACACCACGCCATCCACCACCAGCGTCCGCTGAATGTGGCCGTACCAATCAGTCCCATGGGAGATGGTCCCCAGCTCCTGAATGCCGCGGTCCCGATCGATCTCGAGCCCGATGGCACCGATGAAGGAGTCATCCTTCCCGGCCTGCTCGTCCCAGCTCCAGCGCTGAATAGGCAGAACTACAGTCGCAGTCGGAGACCAGTAGAGGAAGGCCCGGTGGTCGAACTCGACGTCGCTCGATGCGCCCGGCATCGTGTATTGATGCACCCGCTTGGGATTGCCGGGGTCCGCAACATCGAAGACGGACAGCTGGGCTCCCAGCGTGCGCCCCTCCTCCGTGGCATCCTGCCCCACTCCCAGGATGAGGCCGTCACCCAGCGGATGGAGATAGGCCGAATATCCGAGGATCTTTAGCTCCCCTTCCACGATCGGGTTGGTCGGGTCGGCCAGATTGAGGGTGTAAAGGGGGTCGGTCTGACGGAACGTGACTACATAGCCGACTTCGCCGATGAACCGCACTGAAAAGATGCGCTCACCCTTCCCGAGCCCGCCCACAGCGCCGACGACTTCGAGCACACCGTCGTTTTCGGCCAGGATCGACACAAAGCTCTCCGAGTCCTCGCCGCCCCACCAGGATGGCTGAGATGTTGTGGCCACCCGCAGGTATCCCTCATGCTCACTCAGCGAAAACTGGTTGAGAAGAAAGCCGTCCACTTCGCCGCTGGCCAGATACCGGGTCTGGTCGGCGTCTGAGATATCGAATTTGTGCAGCGCGGTAACGATGCCGGCCGTGGAGTCCGGGGCGTCGGTCTCCCAATCGATCCACTTCTGGCTTGCCACATAGAGGCTGTCGGTGGAGGCGTAGACAGTGTCGCCCTCAGCCAGGATCCCGATCCCGCCCGGAACCAGGCCCTCCGACAGGTCGACTGTGACCACGGTGAGCATGCCCAATCCCGAGAACTCCTCAGGACGGTACGCATCCGCGCAGTCGATCAGCAGGCCATCTTCCGTGGAACCGTCGGCGTGCTCGAGGATGTAATACGGGATCCAATTCTCGATGGTGGAGTTGCGGATGATCTCGCGGTTGGCCTCGCGAGCCTTGATGATCGACCGCAGACCGCCACCCTCGGGGTACTCCCACACAAAGCCGGTGGGCTGGCTGCGAACCACGACCCTGGCAACATCACCGGTCATACGAGCACTCAGATAGGCGCCGTCGAGATAGACCGTGCGCAGAACCTCAATCGCCGAAGCGTCGCTGACGTCGATCTCAGTGAGCACCGACACCGGGCTTCCGCCGTAGTAATAGTCCGCTTCCGATGCCCGGATCCCGCCACCGGGCAGATAGCCACCGTACTGGTTGGAAAGAACCAGGACCCGATCGCCTGCGAGGAGAAGTTCGCCCCACCCGGTTGGGAGCACGAGCGAGTCGGCGATCACCGGGGCACCATCGACGATTTCGAGGACGAATAGCTTGCCCTGGGCGACGGCATAAATTCGCTCACCATCGGTTTTGACTATGTCGGGCTCATCGACGCCGGCCTCTTGCAGGTTGGTGCCGGAGTAATCGACTCCCTGGACCCGGAACGTCCCCTCACTTGTCGGGGGAACGGGCGCCGCGGCGTCAATCGCGAATAAGACGTCGCCTTCGAGCACCGGCACTCCGCCATATCCGTAGCCGTAGCCGAGGCCGTACTCGGTGACTATCTCCAGAGCCTGGGCTCTGACGTGGCTCAGGAACTCTTCACAGGCGTCAAAGCGGAAAAGGCCGGCGGCGAGGCCGGCCGAGTTCCCTGCCCCCACAACAGGCGAACAGGCAGTAGCCAGCAAGGCGATGGCGGCAAATAGCGTCTTCTTCATAGTGTCTACCCCGGCGTCTCTCTCTTGTTTCGTCTGAGACGTCGCGGAGAGCGGCGAGGGTTCCCGATTGAGTGGTCTGTCGTGGAAATAGCGCCGCAGCAACTACTTGTTTCGCGGACCGCTACGCGAGGAGCAACCCCTCGGCCTCGAGGGCGCCCTGTAAGGCGCCTGCCTCACCGGGACGGACCGAAAGCGTGAGGATGCCGCCGCCGCCGTGCGGTGAATGGCGCAGCTGCAGGTCGCGGACGTCGATTTGGCTGCTTTCCAACGCCCGACCCACCCGGGCTAGCTCACCGGGGCGATCGGCCAGCGCCACCTCCACCGCCACAACGGGAGGCGCCAGTTCCCGGCGAGCCCGACCGGCCTCGCCCAGTGCTTCGGCAAGTTGTTCCTCGTCCCCGGCCTCCACTGCTGCCGCCCAGGCGTCGAGCCGGCGTCGATAAGAAGCGATGACCTGGCCAACCGGCGCCGCGTTGCGGACGAGAAGGTTGGCCCACAACCGGGGGTCGGATGCCGCTACACGGGTCAGGTCTCGAAACGAGCCAGAAGCGAGCTGCAGGCCTGCCGGATGGTCCATAGCCTCACGTATGAGGGCCGCAGCCAGCACCTGGGGAAGGTGGCTGATCACAGCAACGGCGTCGTCGTGCTCCTCAGCTCCCATTCGCACCGGGTTGGCACCCAACAAGGCAACCACTTCCTCCATGCGCCCCAGGTCCGTTTCGGAAGCGCCGTCGGTGATGAGAACCCACGCCGCGCCACGGAAGAGCGACGCTGAGGCCGCTTCCGGGCCAGATGTCTCCCGGCCGGCCATCGGGTGGCCACTGACGTAATGCGCCAGGTGCGCAGCGGCGCCGGGGATCCCGGCTTTGACACCGGCCACGTCCGTTACCAGTGCCCCGGTGGCAAGGCCGGCGAGCACGCCGGGGACGCTGGCCGGAGGCCCGGCCACTACCACCAGGTCCGCCCCGGCAATGGCCCCATCGGCCGTTGCCGCCACCATGGCGAAGGCATCCAGAGCGTCGAGAGCGTCGACTGTCGTCGGCGACGGGTCCCAACCGTGAACCACCCAGCCGGCTTGTTTGAGGCCGAGGGCGATTGAAGTGCCGATGAGGCCGGTTCCGAGCACGCCCGCTTGTTTCATGAAATGCAGCTCTTCGTCAGAGGGTGACGCCCATGGCCTGGGCCAACCGGCGCAGGTCGTCCATCAGCCGGCTGAATTCGTCGGGGAGCAATGCCTGGTTGCCGTCCACCTTGGCTGTTTCCGGCGCCCGATGAACGTCGATCAAGACTCCGTCTGCCCCCACCGCCATTGCCGCCCTGGCGAGCGGCGCCACCAGGTAGCGATGCCCTCCTGAATGGGACGGATCCACGATCACCGGCAAATGTGATAATTCCTTGACCACAGCAACTGCCGAAATGTCGAGCGTGTTGCGGGTGGAAGGCTCGAACGTACGGATCCCCCTTTCACACATGATGATTTCGTGGTTGCCCTCTTTGTAGATGTACTCGGCGGCGTTGAGCCATTCGTCGACCGTGGCCGTGAACCCGCGTTTGAGCATCACGGGCTTGGGCTGCCGGCCCAGCTCACGCAGAAGGGTGAAATTGGCCATGTTGCGCGTGCCCACCCTGATCAAGTCGGCATGCTCTGACACCAGCTCGACGTCGCGTGGATCGAGCACTTCGGCAATAAAGGGCATGCCAAACGTCTCCCGAGCCTCTTGCAGGTATTGCAGGCCTTCCTCCCCCAGCCCCTGGAAGGAGTAGGGCGAGGTGCGGGGCTTGAAAGCGTCACCCCGGAGGATTACGGCCCCGGCCTTGTGAACGGACTCGGCGGTGGCCATTAGCTGCTCTCGGCTCTCAACGGCACATGGGCCGGCCATCACTGCAAAATTTCCCGCCCCGACCGGAGTGCCCCCCACGTCGACCACCGAATCGTCGACCTGAAACTCTCGCGAAACGAACTTGAACTCCTTGAGAACCGGGACGGCCCTGGCCACTCCCTCCATCGCCTCCCACGGCAGCTGCTGAATCACCCCGCGATCACCAATGGCTCCGATCACAGTCCGCAGCCGACCTTCGGAAATATGCGCCTCAGCGCCGATCTCCCGGAGCCGATCGACTACAGCCTTCACTTGCTCAGATGAGGCGTTGGCAACCATCACAATGATCATGGTGGGGATTCTGGCAGGGACCCGTCACTGTCTGCACCTCGAAGGCGAAAAAGCGGATAGCCCTTACACTGAACGAGGGGGTCATCCACCCATGCGTTTGTGACTATTTCAACCGAACCAACCACTGATTCTGCACTCGCTTCGACGCGACTGAGGCGCCGACGCCGGCGAGCCCGGTGGGTATTGGCGATTGTGCCTGTCGCCGCGATCTGGGCGGCCCTGGTTGCCTGGTCGCTGGTAAATGCCAACCAGGACGCCAGGGCGGGCCTGAGCAAGCTGGAAAACGTGCGGGCGGACTTCGCACTCGACGACCTGGAATCCGGCTACGTCCAAACCGTGCTCGGGGACGCGGCGTCGGACTTCCAGGCAGCCCAGACCCACCTGCGAGCTCCCTGGGTCACGCCTCTGCGGCTAGTGCCGTTCGCCGGTGCTCAAATCCGCTCTGCCGACGCTCTCAGCTCATCGGCAACAGCGACGATGAAGGTTCTGGAGGATGGGGCGGAAGAGCTTTTGGCCATCAAGCGCCAGGCCGAGGATGGATCTATCGGAAGAGCCGAGGCCGCCAGGCGCAGCTCAACAACCAGCGCCAATGCCGTCTCGGCGTTGAGCACGCTCGAGCTGGGGCCGGCGGCAGGCCTCTTCCCCCGGCTACGCACCGCCCGCGCCGACTTCCAGGCCGAGCTCGACGACCTCCTGGACGCGCTCACTAGAGCGGAAGTCGCCACCCGGGGTCTGGCCGATTTTCTCGAAGGCCCCAGCCATTACCTCTTACTTTCCGCCAATACCGCTGAGATGCGAGCCGGCACCGGAATGTTCTTGATGGCCGGAGTTGTCGACGTCGAGGACGGAACAGTGACGGTGGGCGACTTACAGCCGACCGGCACCTTGCTACTGGAGAACGCGGTCGAAATCACCGACCCCGACCTGGAGGCCAACTGGGGTTGGATGCAACCGGGCCGGGAGTGGCGGAATCTGGCGGCATCACCCCGCCTGCCGGCCAGCGCTGCATTGGCAGCGGCGATGTGGCAGGCAGAAATGGCAGATGAGGTGGACGGTGTGCTCGTCATCGACCCCATCGCCCTCGAGTCCATGCTGCAGGCTTCGGGACCGGTGGACATCGACGGCACCGAGATCTCGGCAGCCAACATTCTGAGCTTGATCGCATTCGACCAGTACTGGGAAGAAGACGCCGAGATACGGCGCGGCCGGCTGCGGGCCATAGCGTCCGGGGCGTTCGCAGCAGTGTCAAGCCCCGACGTGGACCTGTTCACTCTGGCATCCGGCCTGGCCGACGCCATAGCCGGCCGTCACCTGATGGCATGGTCGAGTGTTCCATCACATCAGATGGCCTGGGAAGCCCTCGGAGCCGACGGCGGGCTCGAGCCCGAGTCGGTCATGGTTTCGGTGCTGAATCGCGGTTCTAACAAGCTCGACACGTTCCTCGACGTGTCCTCGGTGGCAACCTCAAGAAGGGTCGGGAACACCATCGAGGTCGACATGGAGATCACGTTGGCAAACCGCACCGGGCCCGGGCTCCCCGACTACGTCATCGGACCGTCGCAAGTGCTCGGTCTCGAACTGGGGACTTATGTAGGAATGCTGGCGGTGAACGTTCCCGGTTCGGCAGAGAACGTTGAGTTTCGCGACGTCGATTCCCTGGTTGCGAGTGGCCCGGACGGCCCCACCCAGGTGCGGGCAGTCTGGATAGAAATCCCCCCTGGAGAATCCCTGGTACACCACCTCGGGTTCACGCTGGATGCCGCCGCAGCCAAGTTGGTTATAGAACCGTCTGCCAGAGTGCCGGCAATCACCTGGACGTTCGACGACGTAAGTTGGGCCGACCGGGGCGCGCGAAGACTCGATCTGGAAACTGCCGACTACGGCTCGGATCCGTCGCTGACAATCTTCCATACAGCCGGCGATGTCCGCTCGTCACAGACTGCCATCCCGCCTACCCCCCGAGTCGCTCTCAACCGGGCCGACCCCACGGCCGTTGCTGTGAGCTGGCGGGTGCTCCTGACCGAGACAGGGGTGGTGCTGTGGGAGCGGACCGACGACGGGGACTGGGTCGCGGTTCACGAAGGAAGCGCAGACGACAGCCTCGTTCGCTCCGGGCTCGGCCCCTCATCGAGAGTCTGCTATCGCACTGCTCTGGCCACCGCACCCACCGCCTTCAGCAGCAGTAGCTGCGCGTTCATCCCCCGGCCGGAGCCGGCTGCGGGATACCTCGAGTTCACGGGTGATCCGGAGTCGTGTTTAAACCCACCACCCAATTTTGAGAGCTCCGCAAAACACGACACGGGGCTAGTTGGCCCAACCCGAAGGAACCCCGCCCCCAAGCAAA
>JAUXLW010000203.1 GCA_030623545.1 Acidimicrobiia bacterium
AAGTCGTCGATGAGCCGTTCCTCGACAAAACTTCCCGCCGTGTTGAAGCGGAAGTGGACGAAGTCCTTGGTGAACTGAAGCTCGCGATCCGCCAGCCCCCGCCGATTCTTTTCCACTGTGATCACGACATCCCGCTTGAACCCCTCAGCCTGGACGGGGTCGAAGGCGCTATGAAGCTTGGATACCGCAAGGAACTTCTCGTTCAACATCAGGATGATGTCCGCCTCATAGGCCAGGCCGCTGGCGCCGCGAAGATGATACGGCCGCAGGCGGCGGGTATTGAGCCCTTCGCGCTCCGATGCCACGATTGCCACGACGGCCACGTCGTGAGCCATAGCCAACTCCTTTAGCTCCTCCGCCTGGCGAATCGACCGCTCGGAATCGGTCCAGCCCGTCTCCGAACCCACGGGAACCTTCTGCAGATAGTCGACGAACATCACGCCACCGGGACCCAGCCGGGATGCAACCTCGCGGAGTGCTTCCACCCCGGTGTCGACTCCCGAGGCCGCCAGCAGCTCCAACTCATCCGAGTAATTGGACATCTGCTGAATTGCCGAGCGCAGCACCGGGTCCTCGTCTATCTCCTCCTCGAGTCGCAGCTCGGCCTGGGACACACCATTGATAACGGCGAGTGTTGGGCCGGAACGCAGATCATTCTCTTGCTGCACCAACTCCCCCACCTCGACTGCCAGCAAACGGCCCGCCAGGGCATATTCATCGTGCTCATAGCAGACGTAAGAGGCCCGGTAGCCTGAGTCGGCCATGTTGCGGGCCCATTGCAACGCCAAAACCGTCTTGCCGACGCCGGGGAGCCCGCCGATCAGTGTGAGGTCGCGGGTCCTCAGGCCACCGTCGAGCACGGCGTCGAGAGGCTCGAAGCCGGTGGGAATCGTGCTCCCGATAGCGGCGTCCTCGAGATCCAGAACCACGTCGGTGAGGCTACGAGCGGTTGCCCGATCGTCGACTGTCTCGTCGCGGGGTAAAGAGTCTGTCATGGGTTGATCGCCGGCGCCAGGTCACGGAAGATGCGAATGGCAGCGGGACCGAGGAGAACGATGAAAAGGGCAGGAAAGATTCCGAACGCCAGGGGCATTATGAGCAGGACGGGAATCTTGAATGCCCGTTCCTCGGCACGCTGGCGCCGCTTGTCGCGCAACTCGGCCGCCTGCACTCGCAAGACCTGGGCGATCGGCAGTCCGTACTCCTCTGACTGCACAATGGCGAACACGAAGCTCTTTAGGTCGGGAACATCGGTGCGGTCTGCCAGATTGCGCAAGGCATCGGTGCGCGACGCGCCAAGCTGCATTTCCAGCAACGTTCGCTTCAGCTCGTCGTTGAAAGGTCCCGAACCCGACTGGGCCACTCGTTCCAGGGCGCCCTCGAACCCCAGACCGGCCTCCACACTCATCGTGACTTGATCGAGGGTGTCTGCCAGCTCGCGTTGGATGCGAAGCTGGCGGTCCCTCGCCGTCCTGAGGATGAAGTATTCGGGAAGGAAGAAAAAGATCAGAACGGTCAGTGGCCCAACGAGAATCGCAAAAGGAATAGTCCGAAAGGGAGTAAACAACCAGGCGGCGGTCGCAGCCCCCCCGAGCACAAACTTCAGAATCAGGATCTGTTCGACCGGATACCGCTGAGCGAGACCGGCCAGAACGAGTTGACGATGCAGGCTCTCCACCCGGCCCTGGGGGCTGACCCGTTGAGCCCATTCCCCGAATCGACTGAAGGCCGGCCCTACCAGTCGCCTGCCTGCCCCCTGGCTGAGCTGGAGCTCCCGAACATCTGCCACAGCGACTCGAGAAATTCCATCCGCCGTTTGCAGGACATTGGCCACTTTCCGGCGGGAAAACAGCGTATAAACCAGTAGCGAAAGGGCAGCGGTAACGGTGGCAGACGCAAATATGACAGTCATGAGTTCTCCTAGAAATCCAGCCGAACGATCTTCTTCATCCACACCACCCCGAGGAACCAGGAAACCACTCCTCCGACGATGAGACCCTGGCCGAGGCCGGAAACTGTCAGCTCGCCGATGTAGGACGGGTTGATCAGCATGATGACGATGATGAGGAAAATGGGGATGAGTGACAGCATCACAGCCGAGATGCGGCCCTCGGCGCTCAGCGATTTGATCCGTCGCCGAATCTTGTTGCGGTCTCGTATGGTCTCGTTGACGGCGTCGAGAATCTGTGCCAAGTCGCCACCGATCTCGCGATGGATCTCGATGGCTTCCGCCACCCAGCGAAAGTCTTCGCTCTTGACGCGCTCGGCCGTGGCCTTCAGCGAGTCCCCCAGGTCCCGGCCGAGATGGGTCTCAACCTTGATGCGCTGGAATTCTTCGGAGCTGGGAGAAGGTGCCTCCTGAGCCACGGCGTCTATCGCCTGGAGCAGGCCATGACCCGCCCGCAAGCTGGCCGACATGAGTTGAAGATTGTCTCCCAATTGTTCACCGAACAATGCACTGCGTTTGTCACCTTTCGAAGTGAGCCACAGCGGCACCAGGAACAGGACCACAAGGGCCAGAACCGCCCCGAGCACAGGCGTGAGAAGTATCAATCCCAGTGCCCCCACCGCCAGCATGATGCTCGCCACCAGGACCAGGAATTCTCCGGGCCGAACAGCCATTCCCGCCCGCTCGAGGGCAGCATTTACGGATCGCAGCCGATCGCGACGCTGAAGCTCTTTTTCGGCGAAGCCGGTCGCCAGGTCGGCAATACCGGCCAGTGTCGATTTCTTCTTTTGGGTCGCTCGCCGGGGGATGTCATCGAACAGCGTTGACTTGCCCTGGCGGTTGGACTTGGGCCGCAAGGCTATTACCACGAAAAGCGATGTCAGCGCCAGGAATAGAGCCCCGAAGGCGAGCCAGGCCGCGCTTCTGGTTTGGAGCCACCCCAGTTCGATCGAGATTCCAGGACGCAGGCTGGGCGGCGGATCGACGGCACCTACCGGCTCGTCGGGGATGACAGGAGGAGGGTCGGGAATTATTGGCAGAGCCTCCTGGGGAAGCTCGATGAGCTGCGCCACGGAGGTAGCCGTAACGCCCTGGGCGATCATGCTCACACGGAGCGACGTGGAGCCTGCGGCAGCCGAGGTGTAGGTGAGCTCGTAGCGATTCAGCAACTGGGCGGCGATGTCGCCGAACAGCGCCTCCAGGACATCAGGCTCATCCGCGGCGGTAACAGTGCCGCCGGCGGCGTTTGCCAACCTCTGTAGCGCCTCGCTGTCGTTTTCGGGACTCTGCAGCTCGATGGCGTAGAAAGCGGCCCCCAGCGTTGCCAGAACAGACTGGGTCTCCTCCTCGGAGTTGACGCTCACGGTGTCGCCGCCATCAGAAACCAGGAGGATGGTGCGGCCCTCTTCGGCTTCCGTCCTTAGCAGGCTGGCCGCCGTGAAAAGCCCGTCGTACAGAGCCGTCTCTCCCCGGGCGCTGAGCTGGTCGACTGCGGCGAGCAGGGTTTGCTTGTTGTCTGTGAACTCGGCGGCGAGGGACGGACGATCACCGAAAGCCACCACCGCCATCTCAACACCGGCGGGCATTTGTTCGATGAAGCTGCCTACTGCCTCCTTGGCGGCCGACAATGGCTCCCCCCGCATACTGCCCGACACGTCCACCA
>JAUXLW010000091.1 GCA_030623545.1 Acidimicrobiia bacterium
ATACGAGATCGCAGGAGCCTGGGGCGCCAAGATGGCCCGCGGTTCCGGAGACGTCATCGCCTGGGTCGGTGACGGCTCCTATCTCATCATGAACAGCGACATCTACTCGACCGTGTTTACCGGTCACAAGGTCATCTTTATCGTATGCGACAACGGAGGGTTCGCCGTCATCAATCGGCTCCAGGTGAATACCGGGGGAGCAGAGTTCAACAACCTGCTTCGAACCGCCCGCCATGAGAGGTACTTCCAGGTCGACTTCGTCAAACACGCCGAGTCGATGGGCGCCCGCGCTGAGAAGGTCGAGAAGCTGGCGGAGCTCCCGGCCGCATTTGCCCGCGCCAAAGAGTCCGACCGCAGCTATGTGCTCGTCATCGACGTCGACGAGTACACCTGGACCGAAGGCGGGGCGTGGTGGGAAGTGGGCATCCCCGAGGTGAGCGACCGCGAACAGGTCCGGGTCGCCCGGGCCGAATTGGAGGCTGAGAAGAAGCACCAGCGAGTCGGGGTGTGACCCGTGCCAGTCGCCTTCCGGTGACGGTCGCCCGGACGATCAAATTTTCGGCTTCGCCCCGCTCGAGCCTCCCAATCGGCGCCGTCCACTTCTGGCGACATGTAGTGGGCCCGGCCCCCATCCATCAGGGGCTGGTTGAGTGACCTACGACGTCATCACCGTCGGACGGGTCAACATGGACCTGATTGCTCAGCAAATCGGGGCCGACTTTGCGGACGTGAGAGGCTTCGACGCCATGGTGGGAGGCAGCCCCACCAACATTGCCATCGGCACGACCCGGCTGGGTCTGCGGTCCATCGCCTTCACGGGAGTGGGGGACGATCGTGTTGGAGACTTCGTCCTCCGCTACCTGACAGATGAGAACGTCGTCACCGACTTCATCCCCCACATCGAGGGCAGGCAGACTTCGCTTGCTCTGATCGGGGTGCAGCCGCCGGGAGACTTTCCGCTGTCCTTTTACCGCGAGGACCCGGCCGACATCTATCTCACCGTCGACCATGCGAAGGCCCTCCCTCTCGATGCGTCGAAGGCGGTCCTGTTGTCCGGCAATGCCTTCAGTCGGGGGCTGGTCGTCGAGACATCCGGCTGGATCGCCGACGAGGCCCGGCGTCGGGGGCTGCGTTCCTTTCTTGATCTCGACCTCCGACCGGTGGAATGGGCCGATCAGGGTGGTTACGGCCGGGCCATGCAAGCGGTGCTACCCAAGGTCGAGGTGGCGATCGGAACCGAAGAGGAGTTCTATGAGGCTCTAGCGGCGGAGCCAACGCAAATCATGGCAAGAGGCTCGGGGCTCACAAACGGCCAGGTTGAGGAGCTCGCCCGGGCCATTGACCGCACGCTGGCCGCAGGCGACGCTCCCGACACACTGGTACTCAAACGGGGCCCGCACGGTGCATCTGTGGTGACACCGGACGGGTCCATCGACGTGCCGGGTTTTCCGGTCGACGTGGTCAACACGGTTGGAGCAGGCGACGCGTTTGCGAGCGGGCTCATCACCAAGCGCCTGCAGGGGTGGGACTGGTTTGAGGCGGTGCGTTTCGCCAACGCGTGTGGCGCCATCGAGGTCACTCGACAGGGTTGTGCCTCGGCTCTACCGACCGAAGCCGAGGTGGTGAAATTCATCAACCAGAAGTCGGCTGAGTAATGCCTCAGATCGGCCGCCGGCGAGTGCCAGCATGTTCCCGTCCCTCCACTCAAACAGGCGGGCCACTCAGGCAGGCTGGTCACCCAGATCCAACACCTGAGGCCCCTCGCTGATAGCTCTCACGCCGGCCTCGGCCGCCGCCAGGGTGGCATAGCCGTCCCAGGCCGAAGGACCGTCGACCCGGCCCTCGAGCGCGCTCCGCGCCCAGGCCGTCACTTCGAGCTCGTAGGCGCGGGCGAACCGTTCCAGCCAGTCTTGCTCCACCGGCTGGCTGATCTGCCCGCCACGGCGGATCCGCGGCGTGTGATGGGGGGCACCCGTCACGGTCCCCTCCGAGCCCACCACTTCGATCCCGACCTCGTAGCCGTACGACGAGTCCATGTTGAACTCGATAACGGCCAGGGCGCCGCCTGTCATCCTCAGGGAGATGATCAGGAGCACCGGCTCCACCGAACGACCCTGATCGATCGGTGTGGCCAGCACCGAGATCTCGGCGATCTCGGAGTCGAGCAGCCAGCGGGCCGAGTAGAGGTCGTGGACCACCGAGTTGACCATCGCCTCGCGCGCCGAGGGGAGTGGAGTCAGGGCCACGTTTCGATGCCAGCCGCGCAAGAACAGCGCCCGTCCGATATCACCGCGGGCGATTGAATCCCTGACATCTACGTGCCGCGGGTCGTAGCGGCGCATCAGGCCCACCTGCACGAGGCGCCGGCGGGCGGCAACCTCAGCGTCGACCACCAAACGGGCGTCGGCCACCGCGGTTGCCAGCGGCTTTTCGCACAGAACGGGCTTGCCCGCCGAGATGCACGCCAGCGTCAGCTCAGCATGGCTCGCGTCGGGACTGGCGATGAGCACGGCCTCCACCGACGGATCGGCGATCAGCTCGTAGGCGTCCTCGTGCTCTTTTGCCGCGCACCGGGCGGCTGTGTCTGCCAGCCGGCCTTTATCGACGTCCATCACCGCGACCACTCGAGCCGCCGACGCGGAGTGTTGGAGGTTGTCGACGTGGCGCCCTCCCATGCCACCAAGCCCGATTACACCAACGGCGATTTGCTCGGTCACGACTCGCTTCTCCCGGCACCGGGAAGGGCGAACCGATTGCGGATCTGACACATGAGTCGAATATACCGGGCGGGCGGCTCAGAAGACCACCCGGCGGCGGCCGCTAGAATCCCCGCCGAATGGTGGGAGCCGGCCAGTGATCTCAGACCTACAGTTTGGCGACATCGTCGAGACGCCTGGTACCCCGTTGCGGGTCATGGGTCATGGCTGAACTTCTCATCCGCTCTGGAAACGGGGCGACCCCCGATGATGTCCTCCTGGTCACTCCCGAGTCCGCAGGCTGGGTCTACTCGGGTCTGCGCATTGTCGAGTTGAGTGGCGAGGCCCGCGACTTCGCCACCGGCCAGGACGAAACCGCCGTGCTTCCTTTGAGGGGAAGCGCCCGTGTGGAGGTCGAAGGACGCACGTACGTGCTCGATGGCCGCAGTGACATGTTCGGCGAGACAACGGATTTCCTCTACGTTCCCATTGACACCGAGATGAGGATCACCGGCCAGGGTGAGTTCGCCCTCTGTAGCGCCCGCGCAACTCGCAAGCTGGATCCGGCTTACGTGGCTGCCGAAGAGGTTACGGTCGAAGTGCGGGGCGGAGGAGTGGCTACCAGGCAGATCAACAACTTCATGGCAGCCGATGCCTTCGAGGCAGACACACTGATTGCCGTGGAGGTGATCACGCCGGAGGGAAGCATCTCCTCATACCCTCCGCACAAACACGACGAGCGGACCGAAGTCGAAACCCAACTCGAGGAAATCTACTACTTTCGGATTTCAGGCAACGCCGGCTTCGGGCTCTTCAACGCTTACGCTGCCGACGGCTCATTCCATGAGACGACCGAGGTCCACGATGGTGACGCGTTCCTCGTCCCGGAGGGTTTCCACGGCCCCGCGATAGCCCTCCCCGGCTACCACATGTACTACCTGAACGTAATGGCGGGGCCGGAGCGTCTTTGGATGTTCACCGACGATCCGCGTCATGCCTGGCAGCGCCAAGCCATCGAAAGCCAGGCTGCAGATCCTCGACTACCCCTGTCGACCTGAATACGCGCCACCAACCCCTTCCTCGAGGCTCGGCTTCTCGGGCCCGGTCACTACCACTACTTTTCGCGCTGTCGTCAGCGCGGCGCGGCAGCTACGGGGATAGACACACCAATGTTGCCGAATTCCAACGATCAGGGGCGTACGGTCTCTTTCCTCCCTCCTTGCTCCCCCTTTGATTCCATACGCGGTGAGCAGTGGCGGGAATAGCTCTGCGCTGGGCATTGTTCCACCCCCGAAGCCGGACACCGCGACGGGCTTACCCGAAGATCCCGAAGGAATCCTCGCTCGGCGAGCGTGAGTGGCTGGCTAGAACTGCAAATCGACGACCAAAGGGCCCCTATGACCGACTGGAATACACAGATCATCGACGAGTTCCGCGCCAACGACGGTGTGGTCGGAGGGATGTTCGAGGGAGCAACCCTGCTCATTCTTCACAGCACCGGAGCCAAGACCGGCCAGGAGAGACTCGCTCCGCTCATGTATCAAGCGAACAACGGCGGCTACGCCATATTTGCTTCCAAGTCGGGCGCGACCGACAATCCTGATTGGTTCTACAACCTCAAGGCAAATCCTGAGGCATCCATCGAGGTTGGCACGGACACGGTGGAGGTCACGGCCCGGGTGCTTGGGGATGACGAGCGAAACCCGATCTGGGATGCCCAGAAGAAGGCCTATCCCCAATTCGCCGAGTATGAAAAGACGTCCGCAGGGCGAAAAATACCGGTGGTCCTCTTAACCACTAGTCCCTAACCGGAGCTAGCTGGCGCGCCTGCGTCGCTGTGCCAGCCAGCGCTTGCGGTAACGCCGCCGCTCGTCTTCGGGGTAGCCGCCCCACAGCCCCGCTTCCTGATTGGTTTGCAGGGCGTAATTGAGACACTCCTGCTGGACGGTGCAGGAGGAGCAGATGGCTTTGGCGCGGCCGATGGAATCGAGGGCATTACCGGTGGTACCGGTTGGAAAGAAGAGCTCGGGATCAGATGAACGACACGCCGCTACTTCCTGCCAAAGGCCCCTCTCCGCCGCGATAGCCATCAAACCTCCTCAACTAGACATTGTGAACAGTTTCACAATGTGTCCGCAAAAAAATACGCCGCCTTCGACCGGCCAAAGGTACTGACGACCAGGAGTCGAGGCAAAGGTTTTTTTTCGCGACTGAGGTCGGCGGCTACCACGACGTCCTCGGGTACCCTTCTCCCGCTATGAGCATCCAGGAAGACTTGGCGGCCGAATTGAAGGACGCCCTCAAGGCCAAGGACCAGCCACGCAAGAATGCGATCCGCTCCGTCGAAACCGACGTTGCGCGCGCCAGGTCCGAACCCGGATTCGATGGGGAAATCGACGACGACCTCTACCTGACAGTTATCGCCGGCTACGTAAAGAAGATGACCAAAGCCATCGCCGAATACGAGGGCCTCGGCGAGAGGGGCCAGGAGATGGCCGCCAAATTGAGGTACGAGACTGATTACCTCTCCCGGTGGCTTCCCCAGAAACTGAGCGAGGAGGCCACCCGCGACCTCGTTACGGCGGCCATCAGCGAACTGGGCGTCGACGACCCCAAGCAGGCCGGCCGGGTAATGGGCCACATCATGCAGGCCCACAAGAGCGACGTTGACGGTTCAATGGTGAAGCGGCTCGTCGACGAAGCGCTGGGTGGCTGAGCTACCCACCTATGAACCGATGGCGGCCACCAGGTGGCCGCGGGCATTCTCCGCTCCCGGGTGGGCTTTCGAGGTCAAATGGGATGGCGTGAGAGCGATCGCCTCGTGGGATGGCGACAAGCTGGCTATCAAGAGTCGCCGGGGACGCGATATCACTCCCACCTACCCGGATCTGACGTGGCCGGGCTCGGGTCCCCCGGCAATTCTCGACGGTGAGATCGTCGCCCTCGACGCCGCCGGGCGCCCGTCGTTCGGCCAATTGCAGCAACGCATGAACCTGCGCCGCGGCGCCCCCGCAGCCGCCGACACCCCCGTCTCGTTCATGGTGTTCGACCTCCTCTACCTGGATTCGCCGCTCATCGGCGAGCCATGGAAGGAGCGGCGCCGCCAACTTGAAACGCTGGCATTACC
>JAUXLW010000133.1 GCA_030623545.1 Acidimicrobiia bacterium
AGAAGCTGCCGGAACGCACCTTGGCCCGGTCGAGAATGGCCGCCATAGTGGTTCCGTCTAAGCCGGCTCGCGCCAGCAGCCATCGTGTCGAATCGAGAATGCGATCCCGGGTCTGTAGACCTGCGCGATACCTAGCCATCGTTGCACGGTAACATATGAATGTGGAATAATCACTCAAAATAGGCCGTTCATTCAAAAAGATTGGAAAAACAGTTTCACCGGGCCGTTACGAGGCCGATTGGACGAAGATGAGCCACTACAAGACCAACCTCCGGGACATAGAGTTCAATCTCTTTGAGGCCTACCGCACCCAGGAGTACTTGGGAGAGGCCCCCTTCGAGGAGATGGACGAGGACAGCGTCCGTCAGATCCTTCGGGAGATCGACCGTCTTGCCCGCGAGGACTTCGCTGCCAGCTTCACTGTTGCCGACCGCATCCCGCTGGTCTTGCAGGAAGACGGCGAGGTCGAACTACCGGCAGAAGTCAAAGCGAGCCTGGACGCGGTCTACGACGGGGGCTGGGACCGCCTCGGCTATAGCGCCGAGCTCGGCGGCTTCGGCGCCCCGCCCTCGCTCACCTGGGCGGTTGAGGAGCTGTTGGTGGGCGCCAACCCTGCCGCCTACTTCTACGTCACCGGCGGGATGATGGCCGCCGTGCTCGGCGAAGAGGGCACCCCCGAGCAGGTCGAAAGGTTTGTAAAGCCAGCGATTGAGCGCCGCTGGGGTGGCACGATGGTCCTCACCGAGCCCGACGCCGGCTCGGATGTCGGCGCCGGTGTCACCAGGGCCATCCAGGTGGACGGTGATACCTATCACATCGAGGGAGTCAAGCGCTTCATCACCAGCGGAGAGTCCGACTACCACGAGAACATTCTCCATCTGGTTCTCGCCCGCCCTGAAGGGGCCGGTCCCGGGACCAAGGGACTGTCGATGTTTATGGTTCCCAAGTACCTGGTGAACGAAGACGGGAGCCTGGGAGAGCGCAACGGAGTGTTTGCCACGAATATCGAAAAGAAGATGGGAATCAAGGGCTCAACCACCGCAGAGCTCAGCTTCGGCATCGACCAGCCGGCAGTCGGTTATCTGGTGGGCGGCGTCCACGAGGGCATCCGCCAGATGTTCAAGGTCATCGAGCACGCCCGGATGCTGATCGGGCTCAAGTCGGTCGCCACCCTCTCTACGGCCTACCTCAACGCACTCGGCTATGCCCGGGTTCGCAAGCAGGGTGCTCACATAACCCAGGCCAGGGACAAGAACGCCCCCCGTACCGAGATCATCAATCATCCCGACGTGCGGCGGATGCTCATGGAGCAGAAGGCCCATGTCGAAGGGATGCGGGCCCTCATCTATTACGCCGGCTGGGTGCAGGATCAGGCACGGCTTTTTCCTGAGGACGATTCATGGGAGCGGCGCAACAACCTTCTGCTTCCGCTCATCAAGGGTTATTCGTCCGAGAAGGCCTTTCAACTTCTGGCCCAATCCCTCCAGGTCTTCGGTGGCTCCGGCTTCACGATGGACTACCCGATGGAGCAGTACATCCGCGATGCCAAGATCGACACGATCTACGAAGGCACCACCGGCATTCAGGCCCTCGACCTCTTTTTCCGCAAGATCGTGCATGACCAGGGGGCAACGCTCACCAAGCTGGCGGAAGAAGTCGCCGAGACCGTCAAGGGAGGCGGATCGGCCGACTCCTTCGCCACCGAGCGGGAGCTGCTCGGCGAGGCGCTGGAAGAAGTGCAAAGCCACCTCAACGCCATGATCAGCCCACTCATGGCCTCCGGGGCCAACCCTGAGGAAATTTACAAGCCTGCGCTGCACGCCAACGACCTGCTCGAGAGCGTGGCGGAGCTGCTCATCGGCTGGTTGCTGATTCGCCATGCCGAAATCGCCGAGGCGAACCGTGCCACCGACGAAGCCTTCTACGACGGCAAGGTGGCATCGGCCCGCTACTTCGCACGCACCGTGCTTCCCAAGTCGGCTTTGCGCCGCGAGCTGGCCGAAACCGAAGACGGCCTTCTGATGGCTCTGGAAGACGACCAGTTCTAGCCAACCTCCAGGAATGGACCGGTTAGCCGATAACCGTCGGATGAGCATCGACGACCGCCTGGTCCATCGGGCATATACGCTGGTGGAGGCTGGAGTTCCGATCGACGCCGCCATCGAGGACCTGGTGACTGTGGCGCACGGCAGCAGTTCTTCACTCGAGGCGGCTTGCGTCAAAGCCGACCGCTACTCGCCGATCGATGTTGCTTCGGCGGCCGAGGCGCTCGAATTGGCGGGTTTCGACCCCGATTTGGGCCGATTGGCCGGGCGGCGACACGGACAAATATCCGAGCTTCTCGAGCGGGCCTTCCGCGCCGTCGCCTAGTGTCCTGCGTCGTAAGTTGGTGCTGATATCGCCGAGGACTCGGCGTTCATGGCAAGGACGCAGGACGAAGGCATAGTGGGGCTACGTCAAGGACGAGGACGCAGCCAGGGGCGTCGAGGCCCGGCGAGATTCTGTGCAGGACTTGTGACGCGGGACACTAGTGGCCAGGAGCCGGCGGTGGGGCAGTGCTCTGACGTACGATCAGTGAAGGTGGGACGACAACGTTTTGGGCGGGCCGGTCGGCATCCCTGAGCCGGGCCATTACGAGCCCGGCGGCCTGCATTCCCATTTCTCGACCGGGTTGGCTGATTGTGGTTAAACCCTGGTAGAGCAAGCGACCCAGGTGGGTGTCGTTGTATCCCACCAGGGAAACGTCTTGCGGTATCCGCAACCCATGCATTTGCAGGGCGTCGCGGACCCCGAAAGCGGCCAGGTCGCTGGAGGCGAGTATGGCGGTTGGGAGGTTCCCGGCCTTGTTGAGAAGTGCTTCTGGCCCCACTGCGCCTCCGTCGGCGAGAGTCTCGCCGGAGATCACATGGGGTTCGAGGTCGTGTGCTCTCATTGCCTGGCGGTAGCCGCTGGCCCGATCACGAAATGCGAGACCGGTTCCGCCATCGATGTACGCGATGGCCCGATGTCCGAGATCCATCAGGTGTTCAACTGCGAGCGTGCTTCCCAGCTGCTCATCCTTGGCGACGACGTCGATGATCGACGACTCGATGTGCCGTCCCACCAGGCCGATGGGCACCACTCGGGAGAGTTCTTCGAGCTCCCTGGTGGGTAGTTCGTTGCCGAGCAAGATCAGGGCGTCGACCCGGATTTCGAGGAACGACTCGATGGCCTGGCGCTCGGCCGACCGATCGTGCCGACCCAATTGCACGAATGCCCTATAGCCCTCGGAGGCTATGAGCTGGTCTACTCCGTCGAGGGCTTCGGAGCTGAACGGCTCGTGGGTGCTGGACATCACTACGCCGATCGTCTGACTTTGCCGGCTGACCAAACTGCGGGCAGTGGCGTTGCGGCGGTAGCCGAGCTCGCTGGCTGCCGTGAGGACGGCTTGTCGAGACTTGTCGCTCACACGCGGGGAGTTGTTGATGACGAGGGAAACCAGAGACTTCGATACGCCGGCTTTCTCAGCTACGTCGCGTATGGTCGGCTGTCGCACTATTGACCCCTCGGTGCGTGGCCCTTACCCTATCAGAGGGCTGCTTCCAGTAGATGGAAATAGACGGGTATTGGTCGGTCTAGGCACAGCCTTCGAACCAGCGCACCTCGGGCAGCCTCCCGGCCCTATAGGTCAGCACCACTCCGTCGGGGTCGGTCTCGAAGACCACGCGGAAATTGGCATCAGCCTCGTCTACCGGCACGAACTCCAGGTACTTGCCGCCCTCGATGTAGAAATGCTGCCGCTCCTCAATCTTGCCTGGGAAGAGGTTGTGGATCTCTGCCTCTGTCATGCCAATCCCGGCTCCGGAGCGGGTGGTGACCGGCCCTGTCAGGACGTCGACCCGGGCCACGGTGCCGTTATTGACCATGAAGCTCACTCCCGGCACATGAGGGTCGGCGGGGAGGTAGAAACACGGATCACCTTCAAACAACCCGATTTCGACCTCGAGCACGTAGCCGGCCGCAACGGTGGCCTGGTCCGGAGTCATGCCTACCCGGACCGGACCCAGACCCCCGATGGTGATTACGGAATCATTGCTGATGTTGGGCCCGGTGAGTGGCGCGGTTGTGACCGTAGTTGACGAGGTGGAGCTCGAGGTTGTCGAGGTGGTCGAGCTGGTTGTCGCCGACACGGTGGTGGCTGTAGGCGGGGAGGCCTGCGTTGTGGTCCCGGCATCGGTGCCGCCGCAGGCGGCAGCCACCAGCGCCAGGGCCAACAAGAGGAAGATTGTGCGTCTCATCGCCGGGGAGGATAAGAGTGGTTAGGCCTCAGATGACGGTTTTCGCGGAAAACCCCCCCAGGGTGCCCACAAACCCTGCGCCGGCTCCCGGTAAGCTGGCCGGGGGGAAAGATATCGTATGAAAAGTCCTGCGGCGACAGCGATGGTTGTTCTGGCGCTTCTGGCCGCTGCCTGTAGCAGCGATGGGGAAGCCGCCACAACCGTAACGAGCGGCGTCACGACGTCGGCTCCTCAGATCACCACGACGACCTCACCGCCGCCGACCACCACGACCGTGTTCACACCCACTACCGTGGCACCCGATTCGGAGGGCACGCTGCCACCCGGTTCGTTGCTGACCCAGTCATCGAAACTGTCTACGGTGGGTCTGGGACCGGTCCGGGTGGGCATGACAGTGGCAGAAGCGGAGGCCGCGGCCGGGATGAAGCTTCCCGGTGAGCCGGACCCCGCCATCAGCCCCGACTGCTATTTCGTGGAGCCGGAAGCAGGAATTCCTGGAGTTGGATTCATGGTGAACG
>JAUXLW010000138.1 GCA_030623545.1 Acidimicrobiia bacterium
CAGGCAGTCATTGCCTCTGAATCAGCCAGGATCAACCGCTATCCCGACAACCAGCACCGCGCGTTGCGTCGGGCGCTCGCCGAGTTCCTGTCGGTGGCTCCGGACCAGCTCTGGTTCGGCGGTGGCAGCAGTGAGTTGCTGCTGATCTCCGCCCTGGCCGTGGGCGGTCCTGGTACCAGTGCCGTTTACCCGTGGCCCAGTTTCGGCCTGTATCGCATTGCGAGCCGGGTGGCGCGCTCGGCAGGCATCGAAGTGCCGCTGGACGAGGACCGGCGTATGGATCTTGACGCAATGGCCGCTTCAATTCGCTCCGACACCACCCTCGTGTATCTGTGCAACCCCAACAATCCCACCGGGACCCACGTCTCCGGAGCCGCCGTCCAGGAGTTTGTGGATCGGGTTCCGGAGGATGTGTTGGTGGTGATTGACGAGGCCTATCACGAGTTTGTGCAGGCGGTCGACTTCCATACAAGCCTGCCGTTGGCTCTGGAGCGCGACAACGTGGTGGTGGCGCACACGTTTTCGAAGGCCTACGGCTTGGCCGGTCTACGCCTCGGCTACATGGTCGGCAGGTCGGAGACCCTCGATCAGCTTGGCCGCATCCAGCTTCCATTCACGGTTAGCTCCCTGGCGCAGGCCGCGGCGATCGAAGCCTTGCGACATCAGGATCAAGTCGCTGAGCGGATGCAGGCCAACGCGGCGGGCTTGAAGTTGCTGACGGAGGGCCTCGACGCTCGTGGGATCCGTTATGCCGACAGTCAGACCAACTTCCTCTACCTCTTTCCCCCCGGCGCCGGCTGGACCGGCGAGCTTCTGGCCCGTGGTGTGATAGTGCGCGAATTCGGGGAGGGCGCGGTTCGGCTGACCGTCGGCACGGAGAGCGAGAATCTGCGATTCCTGGAGGCGGTCGACGAGTTACTGGCCGCTCGGTAGGACGGTTCCTCGAACTTCGCCGAAGCCGACCCGGGGGAGCTGGCCGCCGCCGCAGGATCCCCGCAGAACCACAGTGTCGCCGTCCTCGAGAAATGCCCGGGTCTCGCCGTTGGCCAGTTTGATCGGATTGGCCCCGTTCTTGGTGAGCTCGATCAGGCTGCCCGCGGCCTCCGGCTCAGGGCCCGACACAGTGCCGGATGCGTAAAGGTCTCCCGCCTGCACCGGCGTGCCGTTTGATGTCACATGGGCGAGCTGCTGGGCCATCGTCCAGTACATGTCTGCGAAATTCACCCGGCTGACAACATCGGGCCGCGGCATGGCTTTGGTGGCTAGAGCGATCTCGAGCCTCAAGTCAAGACCCAATCGGTTGTCCTCATGGAGGTAGTCGAGTACCGGTGGGTCCTGTTCGGGAGCAGGGACCCGGTAGGGGGCGAGAGCATCGAGGGTTACCACCCAGGGAGATAGGGAAGTGGCGAACGACTTGCCGAGGAACGGTCCGAGCGGCTGGTACTCCCAGGCCTGGATGTCCCGGGCGCTCCAGTCATTCACCAGAAGTAGGCCGAAGATGTGATCCTCTGCCCGATTGACGTCTACCGGGGTTCCCATCGCGTTGGCCGACCCGGTCACGAATCCCACCTCGAGCTCCAGGTCGAGCCTTTCGCTTGGGCCCATGGCCGGAGGGGCGTCGGGTCCTTTGCGCTGGCCAAAGGGTCGGGCGACGGCAGTGCCGCTCACCACGAGCGACGAGGAGCGTCCGTGATAGCCGATCGGGATATGGCGCCAGTTGGGAAGTAGTGGATCCCCGTCCGGTCGAAACATTCGTCCCAGGTTGGTGGCGTGGTGGAGCGAGGAATAGAAATCCACATAGTCGCCCGGCTTGATAGGTATCAGCAGCTCGACGTCCCGTCCTGCAACCAGGGCCCGGTTCTTCAACCCGTGCACGGTTCCCAGCTCCCGGTCCTTGACGTCGAGCAGTTCCGCCAGCCGGGAGCGTAGTCCCCGCCAAATGGTGCGATCGAACTCCAGCAATGGGTTCAAGGAGTCGGCGAAATACACCCCGAGTGGAAGGTTGAGCTCGTCGAGAAGCCCGGCCCCGGCCAGAGCGGCGACATCGAGCACTTCATCCCCGATGGCCACACCCATCCGTGGAGTCTCGCCGGGGCGTTGAAATATCCCGAAGGGCAGGTTTTGGATTGGGAAGTCGGAGCCTTCGGGAATCTCCACCCAGCTGCGCCTCTGAGGGTCGAGGGTCGGGTCGTTGGTCACAACGGTTAGCCGGCCACCGCGAGGAGGACTTCGAGCCCATTTATCTGCGGGTTATTCGCGCTTGCTTCGGTATGCCGGAATTCGATGTCGATGCCGTCGAGGTCGGTGGTTACCAGGAAGCTCTTCATGGTTGCTACGCCATGTCCGACGTCGGCGACGATGTCATAGTCGTCGAGGACGAGCACACCGTCGATCAGCACGTCGAATATCCGATCGCCGGGAAGACTGGCTCCGTCGAACCCGCTCGAGAAGTAGAGCCGGACCTCGGTGTTGAAGTTGTACGGCGCCGGGAAATTCCAACGCATCTCTGGCAGTTCGACGCCATCCCAGCGCTCGGTGGCGAAGATCTCGGTGGGGGTAGTGAGAGGAATCGTGGCATCGAAGACGGTGATCGAGTGGGCATCGACATTTCCTGGTACCACGAGATCGAAGTTTACGAATGGTGAGGGGGGGATGCTGAGGTCGGCGGTCCAGTGAGCGGTGCCGTCGCCCGGATCGATGGTGCTTCCTCCGGCATTGACCCGGTACAAGTAGGGCTGGCCGGGGCACTCGGTCGGGAAGAGGGCGAACCCGAAGACGGTGTTGGTGCACGTGACGCCACCGCGTACCGGCGCGCCCAGGTTGGTTTCAGTAATCGTTCCCAGGCTGTTTCCGCTCACGGAGTACTCAGAAGCGTGGATGGTTCCGCCGGTGATGGTGACCGTCCCCGCCTCGACGTCTACGCCCGTGCCGGGCTCCGGGGGATTGGGCCCTCCGAGCGGCGCGGTGCACACATCGATCTCGGTATTCGTGATCGTGAGCTCGGGGCCGATATTGACGACACCGGCGCAGGGCGTGCCAAACGCGCCGGGCACCACCGTGATGGACGAACTGTTTATCGAGGCCGTGCCGATGTTGACAACGCCCCACGTGGGGTTGAAGGATCCGCGGGTGAAGATGTCCGTGCCGGTGATGGCAACGTCGCCGGTCTCCTCAATCAAGATGGGGACGGCGGTGCGGGCGCTGACGACATTGAGGGTTGAGTCGCCTATCGTGACGAAGCCGCTGACAAGGATGCCGGTGGCACTTCGGGTGGTATCGATGTCGATGGCCACGTCGTTGATTTCGGTGTTTCCCAGGGCCTCGATGGCGTTGCCAGAAGCGAATCCAAAGTCGGCCTGGATCGTGAAATGCTCAAGCCGAGAGCTTCCGGCAACGACGGCCGAGCCTGCCGGCCCGCCCACGTTGTAGATGAGAACAGTCTCCGGGGCTGTTGCCGTCCCGAGGAATGACGTGAACTCCGGTACTTCCAGCCCCGGGATCGTGGCCGAGAGGTCGTAGCTGCCAGGCTCCACCCGGATGGTCCACGGCCGATCGCTCGACGGATCATGGCCGGCGACATGAGCGGCGGCGCGTCGCAGCTCCTCGCCGTTCTCGAGGGCAGTGCCGACCGGAATCACCGTGACCACCCTCTCGAGGAGCCCGGATACGGGGACGCCGCCAAGTCCCCCGGCGGGGATGATCGTTTCCTCCGGGTCGTCGTTGGAGTTGAGGAGGTGAACCGAGTCACTTGTTGCCCGAAGAGCCCCGAGTGTGTCGACTCCGTCACCGTCCCAGTCCCCCGTGAACATCACGTCGTCCGGCCGGCCAAACACCACCGTGGTGTCGGCCTCAGCCGTCACGACCCCATTCGTGAGATAGGCGACTCCGGTGGTTGACCGGTAAACCCCGACGGTGTCGAACCCATCGCCGTCCCAGTCGCCGGAGAGGGGGACATCGCCGCTGCCTCCGAAGAAAAAGTCGATTTCGGCCGGGCCGGTGACCAGGGAGTTGGACAGGTAGAACCTCGACTCCGAGGGTCGATACACACCGAATGAATCACAGCCATCATTGTCCCAATCCCCAACGACGGCGATGTCACCATGGGCACCGAAGAACAGCGTGGCGGATGCCACCCCGGTGACGCTGTCGTTCGTGAGGTGGATGCGGCCGTTGGATCGATACACCGCGGGTGTGTCAATGTCGTCACAGTCCCAATCTCCCAACAGAGGTTGGTCGTTGCCGGCGCCGAACCAAAGGGTGAGATCTTGCCCTGGGAAGTCGAGGTGCCATTTGCCGTTGGGCTGGACGATGCCGATGGTCTCAGTCTTTAGTGCAGCAGCGCCGGGGACGGTGCCCGAGGCCATGAACGCCAGGCCCAGCCCCACTGCCACGGCCAGCGTCGCGGCTCGTCTCTTCACGGAAGTCTCCTCAGCCCACCTGCTCGTCAGTATATGGGTGAACGGCCGACCGGATTGGGCTCCTAGTGCAGCGTTCCGTAAATTCGATGACGTTCTGCCGGCCCTCGACGCCCCTGGCTGCGTCCTCCTCCTCGATGCACGAGTCAGGTGCGCCTTCGTCGTCGATCCTTGCCAGATGACGCCGAGTGCTCGGCATTACGAAC
>JAUXLW010000097.1 GCA_030623545.1 Acidimicrobiia bacterium
GGAGCTTGCTTCCTGGCGGATGAGGCAGCAGGCAGTAGGCAGTAGGCAAGAGACAGGCATTACGTGTATTACGCCAATGGGGTTCCCCTGGGCCGGCCGCCTCGCGGCCGGCCGTCCCCCACATCACCTTCCGTCGGCAGCAGTCGACTTCTCGGCCCTCGACTCCACATAGCTCACATCGCGGCCGAGAAGTGACAGAAGGTACTGCCGCCTCAGCTACGCAACTCCTTTAGCAAGCGCGCCGTGCGCACCGCCGCTTCGGCTGCCTCTTTCCCCTTGTTGTTGGGGCCGGGGATGCTGCGCTCCTTGGCATGGAGGATGTCGCGAACGGTGAGCACTCCCAGCCCGATCGGCACGCCGGTTTGAAGCATTACGTCCTGCAGGCCGCGAATGGACTCACGAGCCAGGTGCTCGTAGTGGTCGGTCTCCCCCGCCACCACCGCTCCCAGAGCCACGATTGCCTCGCAGCCCCCCGAAATCAACGCTTGAGCCGCTACCGGGAGCTCAAAGGCCCCGCTCACCCACACGACTTCGACGTCGGCGTCTCCCAGCACCGCCTGCGCTCCAGCCAAAAGCCCTTCCGTGATTTCCCGGTTGTATGCGGCAACAACCACTCCGACTTTCAACCCGGCCGCATCGACGGGACCAAGTAGCTCGGTGCCTGGATGCTCGCTCACAAGATGTGTCCCAACTTGGCAGCCTTGGCCTCGAGATATTTTCGGTTGGCCGCGGTCAGACCAACCTTCACCGGAAGCCGCTCGGTGACTTTGATCCCGGCCAGCTCGAGAACATCGACCTTGGCCGGATTGTTGGTCATGAGCTTCACCGAGCTCACCCCGAGGTCGCGGAGGATCTGAGCTGCCGCGGTGAAGTCGCGAGCGTCGACCGGCAGGCCGAGCTCGAGGTTGGCTTCCACCGTGTCACGCCCACTCTCTTGCAGGGCGTAAGCCTCCAACTTGGAAAGCAAGCCGATACCACGGCCTTCGTGGCCGCCCAGGTAGACGATGGCTCCGGAACCGTTGCGGTTGATCTCTGAAATCGCCATCGCCAACTGGGCGCCACAATCGCAACGCTCGCTCTGGAATACATCGCCGGTCAAGCATTCAGAGTGAATCCGGACCAGAGTGGAACCGTCCGCGTTGATATTGCCTTTTACCAACGCCAGGTGCTCGGAGCCGTCAACGTGATCCCGGTAGCCGATAGCCCGAAAAGACCCATGGGACGTAGGGAGATCAACTTCACTAGTCCGGCTCACCAGTTGCTCGATCTGGCGCCGGTAGGCGATGAGGTCGGCAATGCTCACCATCAAGATGCCGTGCTCCTTGGCGAAATCTCTGAGCTGGGACCCGCGCGACATGGACCCGTCATCGTTGACGATCTCGCACAGGACGCCGGCCGGATAGAGACCAGCCAGACGAGCCATGTCCACCGCGGCTTCGGTGTGGCCGGGACGACGGAGGACTCCACCTTCGCGGTAGCGCAGCGGGAACACATGACCCGGCCTGGCCAAATCGGCGGGGTCGGTGGCGGCGTCGACAACTGCCCTGATGGTGGCAGCCCGGTCCGCAGCCGAGATCCCGGTGGTCGTCATAGGGGTGAAATCCACCGAAACGGTGAACGAGGTCCGGTGAGTATCGGTGTTGTCGGCCACCATCAACGGGAGGTGAAGCTCGTCGAGGCGCTCACCCAACACCGGCATGCATATCAGTCCGCTGGTGTAACGGACCATAAAGGCAATCGCCTCAGTCGTCACCTGGTCGGCGGCCAGGATCAGGTCGCCCTCATTCTCACGGTCCTTGTCGTCGACCACGACAAGGAACTCTCCGCTGGCAAATGCGCTGATGGCCTCCTCGATGCGGGCGAAATTCATAACTGCGACCCCGTAAGCCGTTCGACGTACTTGGCGAGCACGTCAACTTCGAGGTTGACCAGCTCACCAACGTGGCGGTCCCCCCACACAGTTGCTTCGAGCGTGTGGGGGATCAGCACCACTTCGAACTCGTCCGAGTCGACTGCCGTCACAGTGAGGCTCACGCCGTCGAGGGTGACGGAGCCCTTCTCGACCAGATAGCGGCCCAGGCCGGGATCCAGTGTCAGGCCTATCCGGCGCGAGTCGCCTTCCTCCATGATCGATGAGATGGTGACGGCTCCATCGATGTGACCCTGAACAATGTGACCGTCGAAGCGCCCATCCGCCTTCATCGGACGCTCCAGGTTCACTCGATGTCCTTCGCCGAGGCCACCCAGATTGGTGCGTCCCAGCGTCTCCCCTACCGCGATGACATCGACGTGGTCAGAACTTCGCGAGGTTACGGTCAGGCAGACACCGTTTATGGCAATCGAGTCTCCGACTTCGATGTTGTCGAGCACCTTGCCCGCCGTGATCTGGAGGCGGCGGCTGCCGTCGCTCGCCTCGACTGATGCCACAACTCCGGTCTCTTCGACAATCCCCGTGAACATCAGGACCCGCCTTCTACAAGAAACTCGACTCGTACGTCGGCCCCGACCCGGCGGACGTCCTCAACCTGTAGCTCGGTAGCGTCGCCCAGGCTCTCAAACCGCCCCCCGAAAGGCCCCAGGCCTGCTCCTCCCGCGAGCTTGGCGCCGTAATAGAAAACTCCTCGCTGCACGAGGCCGCCATCGAGCAGTGATCGCGCTAGTGAGGGGCCACCCTCGACTAACACATCGAGGATGCCCCGTTCACCCAGCATGACAAGAGCCTTCTCGAGGTCGACACCGGCCCGGCCTGGAAGGACGATCACCTCGGCCGCCACCTCACATGGGCGCGGAGAAAACACGATGGCGGGCCGCTCGAATAGCCTGGCATCGGGCGGTAAGGGGCGGTTACCACCGATGACGACCGGTATCGGCCGGCGATCTGAACCGCCTTCGAGGCGAACGGTCAGGGCCGGATTATCGCTGATCAAGGTACCTGCCCCGATCATGACTGCGTCCGCTTCGGCGCGCAACTCATGCCCATCCCTTCTGGCTTCCGGCGAGGTGATCCACCGGGAGCTGCGATCGCGGGCAGCTACCGCGCCGTCCATCGTGAGGGCGGCCTTGAGAGTGACCCGGGGCAACCCGGTGCGCCGATGGTGAAAGTACCCGGGATCCAGTTTCTCGGCCTCGGCTTCGAGAACGCCAACGAGAACCTCGAGGCCGGCTTGTTGCAAGCGGGCGATTCCCTTCCCATTCACATTCGGATCGGGATCCATCACTGCAACAATCACACGGGAGATTCCCGACTCCATGATCGCCTCCGTGCACGGAGGGGTACGTCCGTGGTGGTTGCAGGGCTCGAGGTTGACCACCAGCGTTCCGCCGGCGGCCGCAGAGCCTGCCTGAATCAGGGCAGTCACTTCGGCGTGGGATTCTCCGGGCCCCTGGTGAACGCCCCGACCCACCACGGTCCCGTTGGGGTGAAGCACCAGAGCGCCGACGCGGGGATTGGGGTGCGGATGAGCGTATCGAGCGGCTTCAATTGCCTCTCGCATCCGATCTTTCATCGCGCTACTCCCTGTCGTCACATCGAAGGAGCCCGCGCGCTCACGCAGCAGCAGACCCTTCTTCTACCATCCGGACTCTCACCGTCGGCCCCGGAGTTCCACCGAGTCCACCCCGAAGGGGTCGCGGGCTTTAACCGCCGGTCGGGAATTTCACCCTGCCCCGAAGAAGAGCTAGTCCGAGTTTATCGCAATCGCGCAGAACTACTGAGGGGGAGCGTTCCGACGGTCGATCTCGTAGACGGAGCCGGGCTGCCGCTTGGCGTATTCCTTCATCTCCGATGCCACAGCGGAAGCCTCCCATTGGTTGGAAATATCCCGATCGCGACTGCTGACTACACCGAGAGAGATCGATGTGTGGGGGAAAGCATGGCGCTCACCGCGACGGTCGGTGACTTCGATGTAGCCGCGTAGCACATCGGCGGTGTCGTAGAAATCGAGGATCCCCTCGTCGAACGTTCGGATCACAGTCTTACAAAAGTCTTCAACCAGATCAGGCGAAACTATTGCTATGAAGTCGTCACCACCGATGTGGCCGATGAACGCAGTCGGATCATCGGCATCGGCCTGGGCCTCCAAGAGGACATGGGCCGTGAATTTGATAACACCATCGCCGCGCATGAACCCGTAATGGTCGTTGAACGCTTTGAAGTTATCGAGATCAGCGTGGACGAGTGCGTAGGGCTCGGAAGTCTCGGTGCGCCGCTCGAGCTCCTGGGTGATACGGAAGTTACCCGGGAGGCCGGTCAGAGGCGAAAGGTCACGCATCGCCTTGGCGCGTTGCAGAACGGTCCGCACCCGGACGATTAACTCGTCGAGCTCGAACGGTTTGGAAATGTAGTCGTCGGCTCCGAGCTCCAGGCCCTTGATCCGATCCTGGGGAAGAGCCTTGGCGGTCAGAACGATCACCGGGGTGTTGGCGCTGGCGGGATGGGCCCGCATGCGCCGCAAGACGGCAAGCCCGTCCATCTCCGGCATCATGATGTCGAGAATGACGAGATCAGGGGGATCTTTGGTCACCGCCGCCAGGGCCGATTTACCGTCGGTTGCAGAGGAAACGTCATAGCCCTCGAGCTCGAGGTTGACCGAGACAAACTGAACAATGTCGGGATCGTCGTCGGCGATGAAAATATGCTCGCTCATTGTCCTATCTAGTCCTCAACGGCCGCCCGCAAAGCGGCCACTGCCTCGACGGGGTCGGGGGCTTGAAAGATCGCGGTACCAGCCACGAAAACATCGGCGCCGGCACTTCGCGCCATACGAGCACTCTCCGGCGTTATCCCGCCGTCAATCTGTATATCGGCGCCTAACTGGTGCGAATCAACGATTTTCCGCACCCTTGCAACCCTCTCCAGGGTCTCGGGGATGAACTGCTGGCCTCCAAAACCGGGATAGACCGACATGACCAGCAGGTTGTCGACCAGCTCGATAAAGGGCTCGACGGCGGCCACCGGTGTCGGCGGATTCAGCGTAAGACCAAACTTGAGCCCCTGTTTCCTGGCTTTTTCGGCTATGGGAGCAGGATCCGGATACACCTCGATGTGGACCGTCACCATGTCACAACCTGCCGTCTTGAACTGCTCGAAGTAGAAGTCGGCATTGTTCATCATCAGATGGGTATCGAAAAACAACTTCGAATGCGGCCGTAGATCCTCGATGACACTGAGGCCGAAAGAGATATTGGGGACGAAATGACCGTCCATCACGTCAACGTGAAGGCCGTCGACCAACGGCTCAACCCGCGCTACATCGTCGGCGAGATGGGCAAAATCAGCCGCAAGCAGGGAGGGGTAGATACGAGCCGGCATCTGGCCCAGCTTACCGGCCGGGTCCTATCAGACTGATGAACATGCCGTCGGTCCGGGTCAGGTGAGGAGCCAGGAGCCACCCCGTCCCTTCGGATCTTCCCGGCAACCCGCCCGGGGGTCGAGCGGCGAATCCTTCGACGACTTGCGTGGTCTCCTCGGAAAAAACGGTACATACCGAGTACACCACAAGCCCGTCCGGCTTCAGCAAAGGCAGGGCCGCACTGATCATTTGTCGCTGCCGCTCCCCGGCCTGTCCTGGCTGATCGGGGCGCAGCCGATGACGGATCTCGGGACGACGTCGGAGAGTGCCGAGCCCGGTGCAGGGGGCATCGA
>JAUXLW010000240.1 GCA_030623545.1 Acidimicrobiia bacterium
GCTGGAGGCCGCCCAGCTGCGCAAGCTGGATCTGGTTTGCCGCAAGCTCCAGCTGGTGCCGGGTCAACGCCTGCTCGACGTCGGCTGCGGATGGGGAGCGCTTGCGATCCACGCCGCGCTCAATTATGACGTAGAGGTGGTCGGTGTCACGCTCAGCTCAGAGCAGGCAGCTGCAGCTCGGATTCTGGTCAAGGAGGCCGGTGTCGAGGATCGCGTTGAAATCGAGGTACGTGATTACCGGGAAGCCGAGGGAACCTTCGACGCCATCTCCTCGATCGGCATGTTCGAGCATGTCGGCCCCAAAGAGCTAGGGATCTACTTCGGGCACCTTTTCAAGATTCTCGGACCACGCGGCATCCTGCTCAATCACGGCATCACTACTCGCGATCGTAAACCCGGGCGGCATCGACCCACCTTTGTCAGCACCTATGTGTTTCCCGACGGGGAACTGGCACCGGTCGAGCAGTCTGTGCAAGAAGCGGAGGGTGTGGGCTTCTGGGTGCGCGATATCGAGTCCCTCCGGCCCAGTTACGCGCTGACGTTGCGCCAGTGGGTCAAGAACCTGGAAGCAAGCCACTTCCGGGATGCGGCGGGGAGCGACGTCGTCTATCGGATCTGGCGGGCATACATGGCAGCGTCGGCCCTGGCCTTCGAGGAAGGCGGCCTGGACATCTATCAGATCGTGGCCGTCAAGCCGGACC
The DNA here is from genome assembly GCA_030623545.1 of Acidimicrobiia bacterium. Classification (GTDB taxonomy): domain Bacteria; phylum Actinomycetota; class Acidimicrobiia; order Spongiisociales; family SHLN01; genus JAUXLW01. The sequence continues at coordinate 702 of JAUXLW010000240.1, forward strand.
GACCCTGGACTCTCGGGCGGAGCTTCATGATCGCCAGCGACGATCGCAGCTAGTGCTCTGTCCAGTAGCGTTGGTGATGTTGAGGACGAGTCAGAGGCTGCGCTGGGAAGGACGCAGGACGAAGGCGCACTTGACGTGCGTCGAGGACGAGGACGCATCCAGCGGCGTCACTGGCCGTCCTGAACGCGGCAAACGTTACTGGTCGGGGCACTAATGCTCAACTGTCAGGACGATCGCTGAGGGGAACGCTGGGAGTCTCGGGATTATTGGTCACAAACCATTCGGCGGCCGCCACTCTCCCGGCATCAAAAAGCTGGCGAGCTTCCTGGGGCGTGATATCGAAATCGAACACGTCCCTCTCAGCAGGAACCGTCACAACTCTGCCCGGCTCGAGCGCCAGACGAGGCAAGGTCTCCCTGGCCCCCATCCCCGACCCGATCACGGCGATGGCAAGTGCAATCGGTCCTCGAATCGGCACGTGCTCGTGAGTGGCGTCATCGTCGGAGAGACGAAATCCAACAATGGGCCGTCCTTCGCTTGGCTGGAGAACCTCGAGTGGGAATCGGGAGGCCATAGCTCCATCGCTCATGAGTACGACCTCCCCGTCAGCGTCCCGGTGCGGGAGCCGAACCGGAACGTAAACAAAGGGAACCGCGGCCGACATGTGGACCGCCCGGGCCACAGAGAATCCCATAGGGTCGATGCCGTATTGCCTCAGGTCCTCTGGAAGCACCACCCCCGATTGGTGAGTGATGTCGGTGGCCACGAGCTTGAGAGATCCCGGCGAGAGGTCGCCGAAAGTTCGCACTCCCTTGGCGGCCAGCAGCCGGCCCCACCTTTCTTCCAACATCTTTCCCCGGTACATACCGTGATGCAGCATCAGCGAGATGTGCTTGCCAATCCCGGGGATGCGGGTCCACGGCATCGGATCCAGCAATGCGGGCCAATCCGCCTTACAAACCGCCTCGCGCAGCTCGTCACCGTCGTACCCGGCGACGACGAGTGACGCCACCATGGCCCCCGCTGAGGTCCCGGCCGCCCGCCGAAACGCATATCCGGCATCCATTGCGGCCGCCGCCGCTCCGGCCAGGGCTATGCCTCTAATACCCCCACCTTCGAATACACCGTCAATATCCATTCTCACTTTCCAGTATGCCTGGCTTCAGTTGAACTCCCCTACCATCAACATGCCTCACTCATCCAGAAGGGGCGAATTGTCGGGCGAATGACAATCGAGGCACTGGCTTCCCCGATCCGGAGTTAAGAGGGGCAGGAGCAGACAATGACGACCACCGACCCGGAAACAACGCAGCGGCGCAAAGGCGCCCAGCTCGCCATCGCCACGGCTATCTCGGCTTTGATAATCGGGAGCGCTGTGCTGCTCGCCTTCCTCGTCGGCGATGGTGGTGATTCCGCCACTACCGCGGCGGGTGGAGATCCACCCACGGTGGTCACAGGCGAGGCCCCCACCACGGTCGACTATGTCAACTATGTCGATCCGGAGGCACTGCTCGCCGGCCACGCCGGTCGGCCGCTCGTCATCAACTTTTTCGCTTCCTGGTGCGCGCCGTGTCGGGCCGAGCTGCCCGACCTGGCAGCAGCACACGCCATCTATGGTGACCGGGTCGACTTCGTAGGCGTCGATTTCCAGGAAATCTCGGAGAAGGGAGCGGCCGAGCTCCTGTGGGAAACGGGTGTAACTTACCGAATAATGGAGGATCCGAAAGGGCTTCTGCTCCAGGACCTGGGAGGGCTCCCCATAATGCCGACCACAATCTTCGTGACTGCCGATAGCGAGATAGTCGACCGCCACCACGGCCTCATCGTCGAAAGCCAGCTCACCGATCGCATCGAAGAAATCATCGCCGCCTCATGATCTTTGCCTTCACCGCCGGACTGCTCTCCACCGTCAACCCGTGCGGGTTCGCCATGCTGCCCGCCTATCTGAGCTTCTTCATGGGCCTCGACGAAGAAGATGCACCCCGTCGGGTAGTGGTGGGGAGAGCGCTGAAAATCGGGTTGATCATGTCGGCCGGATTCGTCGCCGTGTTCACAGTGATAGGCGGAGCGATCCAGCTGGGGGGCGAGGCGTTCCGCGACCCGCTGGCCAGCAGCCTCTCCTGGATCGCGCTGGTGACCGGGGGTGGCGTTGTGCTCCTTGGAGTGTGGATGCTGCTCGGAAACACA
>JAUXLW010000056.1 GCA_030623545.1 Acidimicrobiia bacterium
CCCTAGTTTTATGCTAATTATTGGGCTAATATGATTTACGCCATCCGCTTATCGTCCCCCACCTTATTTCGCAACTGCAACAACATTCCTAACCCCGGCTGAAATATTCGGTATTATTTGTGGTGCACTTCCTGCTTCCTGCTTCCTGCTCAGCTCCCGCTTTGTGAGAAGTGCATCCAGTCTTTGAGGGTGTTCCAGTTGCCGCCCCAGGCGAAGCCGATATCGGCGAAGGCCGCGGTAACCACGTCGTCGGAGAGGATCATTCCCACCCGAACGTCGGCACGGTCCGTGTAAACGGATGCCAGCTCTGGAATCACCAGATCAGCCTTCTGGTACGGGTTGTGGAAGGGGTTGATGTCGACGGCCAGGCCGAAAGCGTGCTGCGACCAGCCGCTGGATCCAACGGCCGGTCGGCACACAAACGACGTCGTCTCGTTCCAGTCTCCGGTGGGCGGGTCGTCCACCTCATCCAGCCTGATGACTCGCATCTGCTCGATCGGGAAGCGGGCACTGTGCAACCGACGGAAGACACTGAGGACATCCTCTGCCACCGTGGCGTTGACCATTATCTCGCCGGTATGGAAGCGCCCGTCGAATCCGTAGTGGGAGACGGTGAGGTAGGCCAGCTCGTCGACCTCAACGGGGCATTCCGCCGTCCACGAAGACCTGGCGAGCACGTCGGGCGGCACGGGTCCCAGGGACCACAGGAAGTCATCTGCGGGAGGACTGGGCAACAGGTCGATGGTTTCGAACGTGCGATCCTGCAGTTCGGGCGGCGTGGGTTGCACTTCCCCGTTTTCGTCGGGACGTAAAGGGAGGATGCGGGTGCCAAGCCAATCTGGCCTGGCGAACGGCGACAAGGTTGTGGTCGTAGTAGAGGGCGGTGGGGTCGGCGGAGCCAGTGTCGTGGTTGCAATGGACGTTGTCACGGCAGGCGCAGCAGTCGGCTCCTGGGAAGTCTCCGCAGAACAGGCGGCGGCAATCAAGATGAGGGTGAGCGTTGTGGCTACGCGCTTCATGGAGTCGACGGTAATGACAGATCCGATTTGTGCCTACGAACGGGCATTGAGTTCGTCCCCGGTTATCGCACCTAGGGCCCTGCGGCCGTGACCGCCATCCGGAATGTCGTCCCTACAACCACCATGAGGTCGGCCGAACTGGGCCCAAAATCGAGGTTGACGTACAGGATCCCGTCGGCGCGGCGGTACACGGCCAGTGTGTCGTCGCCATCCCCATCCCAGTCGCCGGAGACGATCTGGTCTCCGGCGATCCCGAAAAGGAAGTCGTAATCGGCCGGGCCGGTCGTATGCGAGCCGCGAATGTATACGCGGCCGGTGGCGGGCCGGTACAGGCCAACCGTGTCCTTGCCGTTTCCGTTGAAGTCGCCCGCGAATGGAACGTCACCGGTAGCTCCGAAGTAGTACTCGATTTCAGCCTCTGCGGTTCCCAGGCTGTTGCTGAGGTAGACCTTGCCCTGCCGGGGCCGGTAGATCCCGATCGTGTCGCACCCGTCGCCGTTGAAGTCGCCTGCGAAGGGGATGTCGTTGGGCTCTCCGAAGTAGAACTCCTGGTCGGCAACGCCCTGGGTATTCGAATCTCGCAGATACACGAAGCCGGTCGAGGGCCGGTACATGCCCGGAGTGCGCTCACCGTTGCAGTTCCAATCTCCGGTGATCGCGATGTCGCCCGGATTTCCGTAGTAGAACTCGTTGGCAGGCCCGACCAGTGAGGCCATGTGATGGAACTCTGACGAATTGGTCACGAGGGCCACTCCGTCGCATGTGCTTCCTCCAAAGCAAGGATCAACCGGCGGCGGCGTACGAGCTGCATTCAGGTGGGGGTAGGAGTTCACCGGCCCGATGCCGGGAGCGTGCAGTTCGAAGTGAAGGTGAGAGCCCGCCCCTTCGGCGTTCCCCGAGTCACCGACCCAGCCGATCACTTCACCGGCCTGAACGAAAGTCCCGTTCTCGATGCCGTCGGCGATGCCCCATCCGGCGCCGTCGTCAGTTCCCGGAGTGTCGTTGTTGAGGTGGATGTACATGCTCGACCAGCCGTCGGTGTGGTTGACCTGCAGTGCGCAGCACGAGCTGGAGATCCATCCAACGTACCCGTCGGCGACTGCCAGCACCGGAACCATCTTGTCGGCCATCATGTCGGTTCCCTCATGGACCCGGCCCCCGGAGCGAGGGGCATGCCAGGTGTCGGTGTAGTGGTTGTCACCGGCGAGCGGGAAGACCATCGGGTAGATGCCGTTAACAGCCGGTGCCGGGTAGGTCGAGGGGTCGGGATCCGAGCCGTCGTGGTCGGCGAGCACCGGCGCCACGCCCAGGGTGGTGGAAGCCAGCAGCGTCGACACCAGCAGCGTCAAGAACGGCACAGCGCGAAACACGGGGCGGACCTTACGCATAGTGGTCAGGTCGGTCAATAGCTCGAATTCTTTAGACCACAAAGGGCTCCTAGCCTGGCAGCATGCCGATGGTCACAATCAATGGACGGGAGCTGCACTTCGCACGTCAGGGGAGCGGCCCGCTTGCCGTCTTAATCCATGGATACCCGCTGGACCACACCATGTGGCTCGATCAGCTTTCCGGGCTGTCGGGTGTGAGGACGACCGTCGCGCTAGACCTTCCTGGCTACGGGATGTCGGAGCGCGTCACTGGCCAGCCGTTGACCATGCATCAGCTGGCCGACGATGTTGCCGGCCTGATCGGTGAGCTGGGGGAGTCTTCGGCCGACGTCGTCGGGCTATCCATGGGCGGTTATGTTGCGCTGGCCCTATGGGAGCGTCATCCGGACGTTGTGCGGACCCTCGTGTTGGCAAATACGAGGGCGGCGGCTGACTCTGAGGAGGGCCGAGCCGGCCGCGAGGCCCAGGCAGTCGCAGTGGTCGGCGAGGGGAGGGCTGAGCTTGCGGCCCGACTGGTGGACGCATTGCTCAGTCCCGGCGCCGAACTGGTGGCCAAAGCCCGCCTCCGCACGATGGTTGAGTCCACCCCGGTCGAGACCATCGTCGCCTCGCTGCGAGGCATGGCCGAAAGATCAGACCGGACTGAGCTCCTCGGGTCCATAACCGTTCCGACGCTGGCTATCGCCGGCGAGGAGGATGGACTGATCCCACCGCTGGATATGCACGAGCTATCGGCGGCGATTTCTGGCTCAGAGTTCCTGGTCGTCCCCGGTGCCGGTCACCTGCCGCCGATCGAGCGCCCCGCGGCGTTTACGGAGGCTCTCCTCAACTTCTGGAGTTGACTCCGGCCGGCCATAGTTGGCAAGCCCACCTTCAACATGGCGCGGATAGCTGAGGGCAGTGATGTCCTGATGCCGGGCTGCTGCCATGCCGGCTGCCACGTTCACACGGCTCAGCAACAAGCCACCGCCGACGAACAGCACGGCCAGGCTGGCCACGGCCGGGCGGCTACTGTCGAAAAGAGCTACCGCGCCGCCAAATAACAAGGGACCGATGACGGCGCCGAAGCGGGCGACAGCGGTGAAGAAGCCGAAGAACTCACCGCTCTGCGAGGCCGGTGCCAGGTTGGAGTACAAGCTGCGGCTGAGGGCTTGGCTCCCACCTTGCACGATTGCCACCACCCAGGCCAGGAACCAGAACTCGATGACGGTATCCAGGAAGTAGCCCCAGATGGCTATCCCGGTGTAAACGACCAGCATCATCAGGATGCTGCGCTTGGTATCCATCGCGGCAGCGACCGAGTTGAGTTTTCGACCAAAGGCCAGGGCGATGAAGCCGGAGACGCCGAGGACCCCACCAAGCAGAGCCAGAATCAACCCGAGGTCCGCGGTGCGCAGCGGCTCGAGGACTTCGAACTCGCCGAGCGATATGACGTTCCCTAGAGAGTCGGGGTTAGCCCTGGTCGTCGCTACCAGCGACAAGGTGTGGAGCCCTTCGGTGTCTGCCTTGAACGTCTCGGGCACCCCGAAGCGAACGGTAGGCCGATAGGCGTCGATCGTGGCGGCCTCGCCGTCTTCGAGGAATGGCCTGCCGTCCATGAGCACGTCCCAGATGCCATGGGCGGCACCCTCCGAGTGGATGATCTTGATGCGCTGTCCGTTGAACGGGATGTCGAGCCTGGCACCGGCAGCACCGGCCAGGACATAGTCCGATCTGGGCCCAGACGGCAGCTCGTCGGGGGTCAGAGTTTGCCACTGGCCGGTGAAAACTATTCCTTCTGCGGTTGACTCATATTCACCTTCGCCCAGAAACTCGCCGACCGCCGGGTAGGCCGGATCGGGCCTGCCCACGGTGTCTCGATCGAGGGTATATGCAGCGGCGATACCCACGGCCGGCACCGCGATCACATTCACTACCAGGAGGGTCACGATGGTGCCCCGCCACACAGAAGCCCTGTTGGTGCTCGAACCGAACATGAGAGTGAAAGGCACCCCCACGAATTGCACCAGGATCAGCGCGCCCACCAGCTCCACGGTTCCGAATCCGAGCTCGGCGCCGTAGACCACGGCGAGAGCGATAACCGTGCCGATGCCATTGCCGTAAAGGAGAAAAGCGAACAGGAACTTCACCAACTCCTTGTAGCTCCGCACATTGCGGATGGTGGTCCCGAGCCGCTTGAAGCTGGTTCTCAGCACCGATGACCCCTTGGCGAGCTTGGCCGTGGCGGCAGGCGGCTCAGGGAGCCGACGCAGTATCGGAAGCGAGAACAACGCCCACCAGACGGCAACAAGAACAAAGGATGCTCGGACTCCCTGGTTGTCGTCGTTTGGCAGCAGGACGATCAATGCCAGGGCCCCAACGAGGACAATCCCTCCGCCCAGATAGCCGAGGGCGTAGCCCCGCGCAGACACTCTGTCTCGATCCTCTTCGATCGCAGCATGAGGGAGCAAGCTGTCGTAGAAGACGTTGGCGAGACCGAAACCAACCCGACCGACAACGAATAGCGCCGCAGCCAGCAGCCAGTCACCGGTGCTTACCAGAAAGAGCATTCCTGTTGCCGTCGCCCCGACGATCGTGAATACGGCAAGGAGGTACTTCTTGCCGCGCATGATGTCGCTCATGGTTCCCAGGACCGGAGCCAGCACAGCCACGATTAGCAGGCTGATGGCGATGATGATGGCCCAATAGGCGGCAGCTGTGGATGGGCTGTCCAGGCTGGTCCCGGCGACTTCAATGAAATAGGTGGGGAGAAACGCCGCCAGAACAACGACGGCGAAAGCCGAATTAGCCCAGTCGTATAACGACCACGCCCTTACTCGCCTACGGTATTCAGCTCGACTGAGCCCTGCCGTTTTCCGCCCCAACTTGCCTCCGGCGGCCAGGTTAGTTGGTCACGTTCCGTGGCCCCCATTAGTCGGCAAGTTATTTTCGCGAGGCCTTCTGCTCTTCGGCGCACGGCTCCTGCGAAGGTAAGTGCTCGCCTAGTCGTCGAGTGTGCCGGCGTCCATCGCGGCGGCGATCCGCTTGCCCTCTTCGACGTCGACGCTTCTGAGGAGCAACCCTCCGGCTATGAAGAACACGACGATAAATAGGACCGCCGGTCGGCTCGATCCGAAGATTTGCACGGCAGTAAAGAAAATCAGCGGGCCCACCAGGGCGGAGAACTTGGACATGATCGAGAAGACGCCGAAGAACTCGCCGCTTTGTGACGTGGGAGACATCGCGGCATACATGCTCCGGCTCAGCGCCTGGCTCCCACCCTGAACTATCGCGACCATGAAGGCCAGGAACCAGAATTCGACCACGATGTTGAGGAAAAAGCCCCAAACCGCAATGACCACGTAGGCGAGAAGAGATAGGAGGATCGTTCGCTTGGTGTCGAAGCGTTCGACGGCGCCTGCGAGGAGCCTCCGTCCCGGCCCGAACGCAAAGGCCAGTCCGATGACCTGGACGAGCCCCAACAAGCCGAGGATCGTAGCCAGGTTCGAGGTGCGGGTGGGGTCGAGGACTTCGAATCCTCCAATTCGCATTGTCTCGCCGTCCCGGTCGATGTCGAAGTTTCTGAGCCCGAAGATCTGGACGAAATGTTCCCCCGGTTCGCCCACATCGATGAGGGCTCGCTCTTCGTGCCTCTCGGCCCGGTTATAACCGTCGATGGTGAGCCCGTCCTCTCCGGTTTCAGCCTCCGGGTCCGGGCTAAAGCCGTCGATGGTGAAGCCTTCGATGTCCAGCGGGCTCTCGCCGTCAATGCGTATCAAATGGGTTCCCCCGTCGGGGCCCGTCCCGTAGATGATCTCGACCTCACGGCCGTTGAAGGCAAACGTGAGCCACCCTCCCGTGCTTTCATAGACGACGTAGTCCCGGCGGGCACCAGCCCCGATATCATCCTTGGACCTCTGGACCGAGGGCCGGAGATTTAGCAGCTCGATCTGGTCGATCCCGTATTCCCCTTCTCCGACGAAGCCGCCCTGGGTTGTGAATGCCGGACCGGGACGACCCACGGTTTCGTCATCGAGAACCCTGGCGCCGATAACTCCCACCAGCGGCAGTGCCACCATGTTGAACAGGACGAAGGCCAAAAATGCCGACCGCCGGGTCTCCGTACGGTCGGGGATACGGCCGAAGATCAGAGCGAAGGGGATTCCTGCGAACTGGACGAGCAGAAGCGCCAGGATCAGTTCCTTGGCGCCGAAGCCAAGCTCGGCCCCGTAGATAGCGGCCACTCCGATGATCGTGCCGATGCCGTCGCTATATATGAGGAAGGCCACCAGGAACCGGAGGAGGTGCCGGTAGCGGCGGAGATGGGCGAACGTGTCCTTGAGTCGATCGATGGACACGGAAATGAGGGTCTGACCCTCGGCCAACTCGACCGTATCCGCCGGCGGCTCCGGCACCCGGCGCAGCAGCGGGATAGAGAAGACTGCCCACCACAGGGCAACGCTCAGGAAAGACAGCCTGGCTCCACCCTCAGGGCCAATTATGAAGATCATCGCCGCATTGATGGCGAGGAGGATCCCCCCACCGAGGTAACCGAAGGCGTAGCCGCGGGTCGACACGACATCCTGATCCTCCTGGCGAGCGACGTGAGGAAGAAGGGCGTCGTAGAAGACGTTGGCCGCTCCGAACCCCACCCTTCCGATGATGAACAGGATCGAAGCGAGTAACCAATCTCCCGAACCCACCAGCACCAGCAGCCCGGTGGCGACCACCCCGACACCTATTGATAGGGAGAGCAGCTTCTTCTTACCGCGGCGAATATCGGAGATCGTGCCCAGGATGGGGGAGATGATGGCCACTATGAACAAAGCGATGCTGAGCCCGGCAGTCCAGTAGGCAGTGGCAATCGAGGCGCTTGCCAGCGTGTCTCCGGCCACCTGGCTGTAGTAGATGGGTAAAACGGCGGCGAGGATTGTGGTGGCAAACGCCGAGTTGGCCCAGTCGTAGAGAGTCCAGGCCCTGATTCGGCGCTGATATTCGGCCTCATCTAGGCCTTCATGGGCGGGCTTGAACGGCACAGTGACACCGAAGGCTAGGTGGTCGCATTACCCCCCTCAACCGATAACCTCCCTCCATGCGACGGCTGGCAGTTCTGGCAGTTCTGGCAGCCCTGGCGGCTGCTTGCAGTAGACCTGAGGCGATCCCTACTTCGAAACCTGTGGTGCTTCCATCTACGACGACTACGACCATGCCGTTGCCCGACCCTCCGGCGACGGCGCCACCTTCAACCGTTCTTGCCCCGCTATCTGCCCTCGAGCTAGAGACCGTGGCGTCCGGTTTCGATC
>JAUXLW010000049.1 GCA_030623545.1 Acidimicrobiia bacterium
GGGCGGGGTGGCCGAGCGTCAGCGAGGTCGGGGTGGGGGTGACGGCACACAACACTGGGGTCACGGGAGGTTTGGGTCGCCCCCCTTCCGTCCTCGAAGCAAAGCTTCGAGTCCACCTTCCCCTCGAGGTGAAGGAAGAAGAAAGAGCATGCCCTCACCTTTTTCGTGAACGGGTCACCGGTTCGAATTCACTGATACGACGAGGCTCAGACGGGATTCATAGCCGAACCAACCATGGATTGAGGCTCGAGGGAAGGAGAAACTCTTATGTCCTCCTGGGGGAGGACCGCCTGAGCGAAGCGAGGGCGAGGAGGGGGAGCCTTGAAGCTTCTCGAATCCGGTTCCCACCTTCAAGAGGTATAGCCTGGCCTCTCCTAGGAGGACACGCTTGAGCACTCAACAGACCGCAGTTAACGCCATCAAGGCCCTCGCGATGGACGCCGTACAGGCCGCCAATTCTGGCCATCCGGGTATGCCGATGGGGATGGCCGACCTGGCCACGGTGCTCTGGGCCGACTTCCTGGTTGTAGATCCGGAGGATCCCATGTGGCCGGATCGCGACCGATTCGTCGTCTCGAATGGCCATGGCTCCATGTTGCTTTATTCGCTCCTTCATCTGAGCGGCTACCCGCTTCCTCTCGATGCGTTGCGCAACTTTCGCCAGTTCGGCTATCCGACTGCGGGCCATCCTGAGCGGGAGCCCGAGATCGGCATCGAAACAACCACCGGGCCGCTAGGTCAGGGCTTCGGGACGGGAGTGGGGTTTGCCATCGCCGAAGAGCACTTGCGTAGTGTCTTCGGTGATGGGCTGATAGATCATCGAACCTATGGGCTCGTGTCCGATGGCGATCTCATGGAGGGGATCTCCTCCGAGAGTGGCTCCCTGGCAGGTCACCTCGGCCTTGGCCGGCTCACCTATCTCTATGACGACAACGAGATCAGCATCGAGGGCAGCACCGACCTTGCCTTCACCGAGGACGTTCCGGCCCGCTTTCGAGCTTTCGGATGGCACATCGAGGACATCGACGGCCATGATCGCGGCGCAGTAGCTGAAGCCCTGACTGCGGCTCGGGCGGTCGAGGATCGACCCTCGCTGATCGTGGCCCATACCCACATTGCCCATGGCTCACCCAACATGGTCGACAGTCACAAGGCTCATGGGAGCCCGCTTGGCGAGGATGAGATCCGGCTCACTAAAGAAGCGATGGGCTGGCCTACCGAAGAGCCCTTCCACGTGCCGCCGGAGGCATATGAGGCCTTTTCCGGGTTACGAGCTCGTGGGGCCGAGGCTCGCCGGGCCTGGGAACAGCGTCGAACTGACTTCTTCGATGCCGATCCCGGAGCTGAAGCTCAGTGGAAGTCATATTGGGAGGCGGGTGTCGTCAAAGCCAGCCCACTCGAATACGAGACCGGCCAGTCGATTGCCACCCGCAAAGCCTCACAAGCGGTGATTAACGACATCGCCGCTCGATTTCCCTCATTGCTTGGAGGTTCCGCCGATCTGGCGCCTTCGACCAACACGCTTATCGATGCCTCTGGCGACTTCGGACCTGCCGATCGGGGGGGCCGTAATTTTCACTTTGGAATCCGTGAGCACGCCATGGGAGCAGCGGTCAACGGCATGGCGATTCACGGTGGGCTGCGCCCCTACGGCGCTACTTTCCTCATCTTCAACGACTACATGCGACCGGCAGTTCGGCTCTCGGCCCTGATGCGCGCTCCCAGCATCTGGGTGTACACGCACGATTCGGTACTACTTGGCGAGGACGGCCCCACCCACCAGCCGATTGAGCAGCTGGCATCTCTCCGGGCCATGCCCAACCTATGGGTGGTGCGCCCGGCCGACGCCGGAGAGACCGCCGAGGCTTGGGAAATGGCTCTCAACCGGACCGATGGGCCTACCTGTCTGATCCTGACCCGCCAGGGCTTGCCGGTTATGGACCGGACGGGAAAGGAGGGCCTGGCGCACCGCGGGGGCTATGTGGTGCGCGACGGATCGGATGCGGTGCTGGTCGCAACAGGATCTGAAGTCTGGGTGGCCCTGGAGGCGGCAGCTCTGCTCGAAGAGGAGGGCGTTTCGCTGCGGGTGGTGAGCTTGCCGTGTTGGGAGGCCTTCTTGGAGCAGGACGATGACTACCGGAGCACCGTTTTGGGCCCGGGGCTGCCGGTGGCCTCAGTCGAGGCGGCTTCCACGTTCGGTTGGCGGCGCATCACCGGCGATAGCGGTTTGAATATCGGGATCGATCATTTCGGGGCATCTGCCCCCTGGCAGAGACTTGCTGAAGAGTTCGGGCTTACTCCACAGGCCGTTGCCGGTCGGATAAGTGGCTGGCTCGGGCCGTGAGGCGCCTGCAACTGGTTCTGGTGACGGCGCTCGTCGCCGCAGCCTGTGGAGGGGGTGCGTCGGTGGCAGACCTAGGTGATTCGGTCTCAGTCCACTACGTCGGCACTCTCGACGACGGAAGTGTGTTTGACTCATCTCGCGAGCGAGACCAGACCTTCGATTTCGTGATCGGTGCCGGACAGGTGATAGCGGGCTTCGACGCCGGAGTCAGGGGCATGAAGGTCGGTGACATCAAAACAGTGCGCATTGAGCCGGTCGACGCATACGGCGAAAGCGATCCTGGCCTTATAGAAACGGTCGACATTTCTCTACTTCCCGAAGATGTAAAAGTGGGTGACTCGCTTGTGACCAGCACGGGGCAGCAAGTCGTCGTGGTGGAGTTGACCGAAGACTCGGCCACTATCGATCGCAACGGTCCCCTCGCCGGCCAGGCACTCACTTTCGAGCTCGAGATGGTGGCCATCAACCCCTGAGTTCCCTATCCCCGCCCCTCTTTTTCCTGCCTTCAGCTCAGGAGGGTAGAAGAAGAGCCGGCTTCTCAGCCCAGCGCGTCGAGGAGGGCCCCGGCCAGAATGTCGTAGCCGATCGGCACAGGGTGGATATCAGGCTCGGAATCCAACATGTGGGTAGTCGAGCCGGTGGTACGCACCATTGGGGTGAAAGCATCGGCTATCAGGATTCCCTTGTCGGTGGCGATGGTCGCTGCGATCCGGTTGAAGTCGGTCAGGGTGGCGTCCGTGGTCGCTTCAAGCTCTGTCCCCAGGCCCAGGCTGAAGGGGTTGTATGCCACCATGAATATCACAGTCGCGTCGGGTGCCGCGTTGATGATCTCATCGAAAATGAACTCCATGTCCGCTCCGTACCCGTCGAAGGCACTCGTTAGGCGGCTCTGGCACACCTGATTGCTGAGAGTCTCGCTGCAAGCGTCCGAGCCCAGGTGTCCGAGCAGATTGTTGGCCCCGATATCGATGCTCACGTACGCCACCTCGTTCTCTTTGATGAAAGCGATCGCATCATCGAGCTGGCCTGCCCGAATCAGAGTTCCGGTGGTCTCTCCCGGGATCCCGAGATTGCGAAGACCGTAGGTCGTTCCGTCACGGGCCTCGACGGTGTTATGGAAGCGTGAAACATACCCGTCGCGCGGCTCGAGGACACCGACGTTGGCCGCCAGCGAATCTCCCAGCGCCACGTAGAACGGACCACTTCCCTCCGTCGTTGAGTTGACGCGGCCTGCGCCGAGCCGCTCGGGCGGTGGGTCGAGGGCATTGACCGCCGAGGCGGCCGCCTGCTGCAAGCCGCTAAGCAGGGCTTGCGAGGTGAGCAGATTGGTTCCCACCTGGGTCCCCACGATCACGATCCGATCGTTGCCGATCGTGATTGCCTGCACGTCGGCTTTGGCTTCGGCCAGAGTGGTGTTGAAGTCGGCGATTCGCTCAACAAGGTCCTCGAGCGCGTTCTCGGCAATTCCGGGCATGGAGAAGGCTCCGAGGGAGATATCGTCCAGGTCCACCTGGACAGCCCCCATTTCCAGCTTGATGCTCACGGAACCGCTGGCCCCGACGCCCCCACTCTTGAATTCAGCGTCAAAGAGCAATGAGCCCTGCTCCCCGTCGGCTCCGTCGACAACATCGAGACTCACCGATCGGAGCGGATTGTCCCCCTCTCCCTGCAAGCCATCGAGCACATAGGCGGTCATCTCGTCTTCGGTGAGTTCGAGTCGAAAGGCGACAGAGTCCTTGATCTCGTCAACCTTGGCATCGGCCGAGGCCAGCGCCACCGGGTCCGGTGCATCGATCGGCCCTTCGGTGTCGGTGAGCGCTTTGACCAGTTGGAAAACCCCCAGGCCCACGAATGCGGTACTCGCCACGAACACCACGAGCACTCCGGCGAGGATGCCGCCCAATACGGGCCGGGGAGCGAACAGGCCATAAATTGCCGCGGCCAGTACGAAAACGAAGGCCAGGATGGCGAATAGCTCTCCGAACTTGAACAGAGCAGCGATGCCGACACTCACCGCGGCAAGCACGCCGAAGATGACTACCGCAACCTTCATATGAGCCCTGCCATATGCGGTCGAGCGGCGGCTCGAGGGTCCTGGTCCATGGAGTCACCCTATCGGGCATTCGTATAATCCCAGGCGACCCAAGGAGCCCCCGGCATCGAGCTCAGTCCATCCCTGATTTTGACCACCTGGGCCGCCGGGCTCGCTGCCGTGGCCGCCCTGGTTGCGCGGTGGCGGGTAGTTGGTCCGGGTTTCAACTGGCTGGCGGGTTCGGTCGTCATCTTGCTGGGCGGGCTCGGTTGGTGGGCGGGCGGTGGCTGGACCGCCGGGGTGGCAACTGCCGCAGCCGTCGCCGCCTTCGCTCTGGCCCGTCGCCCGGACGCGGCGGCGGCGGCCTTCGTCACCGCGGCGCTCTTCTACGCGGTGGGTTCAGTCTCCGACGGCGGGATACTCGCCACCGTGTCGGGCGCTCTTGCTCTCGGCGGGATTACGGGGGAGATGTTGCTCGGTCACTGGTACTTGATCGATCCCACTCTGCCGCGCTGGGCGTTGCAGCGCCTGGATGGGGTGGCCCTCGTGGGCATTGTTCTCGAGATGGTGTTCCTGCTGGTGGCGGCCGGGTGGGACTGGGAGGACGCGGTGGTGGGTTGGGCCTTCGTGGCCTTGGCCGTCACTTCGCTGCTGTTGATGGTGGCGGTTTGGTTCTCTCTCAAAGAGCCGTCCTATCCCGGAGTCATGGCGGCTACCGGCCTCTCATATCTGGCAACGCTGACTGCTATGGGGGCCGCAGTCGCCGGCCGGGCGCTGGTGGACGAGGGTGCAAGTCTTTTAGCGGGGGCAGCCAGGCTGGCCGGTACACTCGTGGCTTCGTGAAGATCTATACCAAGACCGGGGATGAAGGCCAGACGGGCCTGCTCTACGGCGGCCGGGTGTGGAAAGACGATCCGGGACCGGAGGCATACGGCGCGGTGGACGAAGCGGTTGCAGCCTTCGGCGTCGCCCGGGTGCTCGCCGGGGAAGGCCTGGCCGAACGTCTGCTCGCGATCCAGCGGGACCTGTTCGTCGTCGGGGCCGAACTCGCCACCGCGCCACAAAAACGTTCCAAACTCGAACCCGGTGTTAGCCGGGCGACCAGCGAAATGGTGGAGCGACTCGAAGGCTGGATCGATGGGGCTGTGGCCGAGAAGGAGCTCCCAAGAGAATTCGTCGTTCCCGGTGAGAGCCCCCTGGAGGCCGCTCTCGAGGTGGCTAGAGCGACGGTACGCCGGGCGGAGCGAAGGGTCGTTTCGCTGGCTCGCAGTGGCGGGCTGGACGGAAGCGACGTGCCGGTATACCTCAATCGACTCGCGGATCTGACATACGTTCTTGCCCGCTCAGCTGCGCCGGAGTGGCGCCCCTCCAGAACCAAGGAGAAATAGTGATCGAAGTCACTGCCGGGGGAGACCTGGCATCCGAAGCGGCAGATGTGCTGGTGCTGCCGGTGTTGGCCGACCGCTCCTGGGGCCCCGGAGCCGACTGGCTGGCCGAGGAGCTAGGGGACTATCTGGTCGACGTTCTCGACGATGCCGACTTTGAGGGCAAGGCCGGTACGACGGCCTCGGTGCCGACCAGGGACCGGCTAAATTTCAAGCGAGTATTGCTGGTCGGTCTCGGCTCTGATCCCGATCTCGAGCAGGTTCGCCGCGGGGCCGGCACAGCCGGTAGAAAGACCACTAAGGACATCACCGTGGCGACCACCCTGCATCAGCTGATGGATGGGGCGGCCGGCGCAACTGTCGAGGGCTTTCTGCTCGGCCAGTATCGCTTCGACCGGTATCAAAGTGAGAAGAAGCCGCTGAAGACCGAGGAGCTTCGGTTCGTCGGCACCGGGGCCGAGGATGCTGCCGCGCAGTCGGCCCGCTCCCGAGTGGTGGTCGACGCGGTGACGCTGGCTCGCGACCTCATCAATGAGCCCCCGGGAGCTAAGCCGCCGGTCGAGATGGTGGCTCATGCCCGCCGCATTGCCGAAGAGGGCGGGCTCGAACTGACTGTATATGAGCCGGATGAGTTCGAGGATGAGCGTTTCGGAGGATTGGCCGGCGTTGCCGCCGGCTCCCACGCCCCGGCGGCGATGGTGGTCCTGCGCTACGAGCCGGAGGATCCCCGGGGGTTCATCGCTCTGGTGGGCAAGGGCATCATTTTCGATTCGGGTGGCCTGTCGCTCAAGCCCCCAGCCGGGATGGAGGCGATGAAGACCGACATGTCCGGTGCAGCCGCCGTGCTCGCCACCATGCAAGCGGTCGCCGCCCTGGCTCCTCCCGTTCGCGTTATGGCGGTCACTCCATTCACTGAGAACATGCCGGGCGGCGGCGCCCAGCGGCCCGGTGACGTCCTAACCCCCCGCAACGGCACCACGGTGGAAGTGCTCAACACTGATGCCGAGGGTCGTTTGATCCTGGCGGATGCCCTTTCGCTGGCGGCAGAGGAAGAACCCGATTTGATCGTCGATATCGCCACCCTCACAGGCGGTTGCCTGGTAGCGCTCGGCGAGAAAATCGCCGGGCTCTTCGGCAACGATGATGAGGCGATCGAGAAGGTCAAAGCCGCCGCCGCGGCTGCCGGTGAGGATGTCTGGCAGTTGCCGCTCCACGACGAGTACGAAAAGAACATCGAATCGGAGATTGCGGATATCAAGAACAGCGGTCCCCGCTTTGCCCAGTCGATCAATGCGGCGCTATTTCTCAAGCATTTCGTGGGAGACGTTCCCTGGGTCCACCTCGATATCGCCGGACCGGCCCGCTGGCCCGACAATGAGCACTATCAGGTGAAGGGCGGCTCCGGCTTCGGGGTCCGCACGATGCTGACCCTCGTGGAGCAGGCCGCCGGTTAGGCAGCGAGCAACGAAACTGGAAACCGCTCGATAGGTGCTGCAATGACTCCTTGAGCCGACAGCCGATATGGGCGGGAGTGAGTTGGAGAATCGTCGCAGGGTGCGGGCGGTGTTGCTTTGCCACAGCTCTGCGTCCTCTGATCCTCACCATCTGGGTTCCGAAGTAGCCTGCTATCGCAGATTGCGAGGCCCTCGAACGTTGCCCGGAGCGATCAATCCTCAACCCCGGCATTCCACACCGCCGCACTCGGCCAGTCCCCTCCAACCGCCACCAGGCCGGGGCCACCGGCGGTGACGCTCCTCATCTCGACCTCTCCGCCGAAGACCGCCCCGTTGTGGGGGGCCCGGGACCAGGTGATCCCATCGGGAGAGGTCCAAACTGTTGCGCCTCCGACTGCCACCAGGCCGGGGCCTCCAACGGTCACGCTCGACATCTCGGCTCCGCCGCCGAAGACGACCTCGTTGTGGGGGACCCGAGACCAAGTAACCCCATCGGGAGAGGTCCACACCACCGCATTCTCAGCGTCGGGGTGCCCATCGGATCCGACTGCCACCAGGCCGGGGCCACCGGCGGTGACGCTGCTCATCTCTAGCCCGACCGCTCCGTCGAAGCAACTCCCTGAAGGGGGCGAACATGACGCGCTCTGCATCGCCTCGTCGTGACGCACCCGGGACCAGGTGATCCCATCGGGGGAGGTCCACACCGCCGCATTCGCACCCGACTCGCAGAATCCGACGGCTACCAGGCCGGGCCCTCCAGCGGTCACGCTCAGCATGACCTTGTCCTCACCGCCCAAGACCGCCTCGTCATCAACCCGGGTCCAGAGGATCCCATCGGGGGAAGTCCACACCGCCGCACCCGACTCGCCGAATCCGACGGCTACC
>JAUXLW010000124.1 GCA_030623545.1 Acidimicrobiia bacterium
GCTTCGGTCATGGTTGATGCACTCGTTGGGGCGGGTCAGCTTCGGAAGCGGTTGAAGCGCCCTAACACGAGGCCCTGGTCGGCAAGCAGGCCCCGCAGAGAGGTGTGAGCGACCTCGAGCCCGGTGGCTGATTCTGAGAACCCTTCCCACAACCGCTCTGTTGATCGTTCGACGGCGTCACGGATCGTCCACTGATCGGGCTCGGCCTCTTCGAGCTCCGCCCACGTGATCGGCATCGCCACCGTCGCTCTGGGGAGGGGCCTCACCGACCACGCCACCACGGCGGTGGCTGTGTGGGTGTTGCGTAGCCAGTCCAGAAATACGCGGTCTTTGCGGTTCTTTTTCTGGAACTCGAGTGTCAACAGATCGGGGGCATGGGCCGTAGCCAGGGTCGCGATCGACTGGGCCACTTCAGCGGCCACTTCCTGAGTCGACGATTCATCGAGCGGTGTCACCACGTGGAAGCCTTTGGAGCCGGTAGTCATCGGGAAGCTGGCCATTCCCAGTTGATCGAGGAATTCCCTCACGATCCGGGCGGCGCCGCGTGCGTCGTCGACCCGGCCTGGTGTGGGGTCGAGGTCGAAGATGAGCCGGTCGGGGTGGAACAGGTGAGAGGCCCGGCTTGTCGGGGCATGGAACGTGACCGTGTTCTGATTGGCGAGGTAGAGGAGACCGTCGAGGTCGTTGATGACCGGGTGGATCGTCTCGCCGTCGTTCTTGCTGATCGGACAGCGCCCGATGAATTCGGGAAAGTAGTTGGGTGAGTTCTTCTGCATGAACCCCTTCTTGTGGATCCCACTCGGAAAGCGCTGCAGCGTGAGGGGGCGGTCGACGAGATGGGGGAGCATCACGGGGGCAACGGCGGCGTAGTAGTCGACCAGCTCCCCTTTGGTGATGCCGGTTTCGGGAAACATGACTTTGCTGCGACTGCTGATTTCGACCATCAGGCAAGGCTAGGAGGAGAGCAATGGGCACCACCGCTCAGGCCAGAATATCCGGCGTAAGGTTCCAGCATGGATGTCGAGTATCCGGGGTTCGGAGCCATTGTGATCAACGGGCAACGATTCGACCGGGACATGGTGTTAGAGAAGGGGATCCCTCGACCTCGGAAGAAGGGTCCGTCAAAAGCCAGGCGCCGGGAATATGGACATACTCCGCTCACCGCGGCAGAAGACCTCCCCTGGTCGGGTTCCCAACTGATCATCGGCACGGGAGCCAGCGGGCGGCTCCCCGTTCTTCCCGAGGTGTTGGAAGAAGCGGACGCCCGCGGAGTGGAGCTGGTGACCCTCCCCACGTCGGAAGCTTGCGAGCTGCTGCGGTCAATTGAGGGTGATCAGGTCTCAGCCGTGCTGCACGTCACCTGCTGAGGCTCATGCCGGTGTTAGCGGTCTTGCCAGCGAATCCCGAAGCTGCGACTCGCGAAGACATGAGTTCATGCGCATCGCAGTGATCACAGGGGCACAGGCCGTTAGAGATCGCACCATGGAGTTGGAATAAGCGGACGGATCGATTGGGGTCGTGGACCTCAGCAATCGTTGAGGGCGCCGAGGGAGATCGCGATGTGGAGTTCGGCGTGGCCGGCATAGGTCCTGGCTTCCTCCAGGGAGCCGGTGGCGAGGGTCAGCGTTGCCCATCCCACAATTCGCTGGGCGTGGCTGGCGAGGGAGGGAAACGTGTTGCGGGTCGGCTGCCAATTAGCAATGGCGTTGTCGAGCTCGGCCCAGCGTCGGGCCGGGTCATCCCACGCACCGCCCAGGATGTCTCGCACCACACAGTCCGGGGCGCCGGCGTTCACCGCCTCGAGCGCGAATCCCGCCGGGGCGCCTTCCAGGCCCGGGAGAATGCCCGCATCCGTCGGGCCGCGCACTTCGCCGTCTCTGTCGCGGTCTCCGAAGCCGGGACCGTCGGGGCCGACCACGTGGTTGGCAGCCGCTTCCGCTGCCCGTTGCGCCTCAGCCAGACTCGGGGCGTTGCGCCAGCTCTCCACGTGGCTGGCGAGCACGTTCAGCCGTTCGGTGAGGCGCTCCCCGGCGTCACCGTCACCCTCGACTCCACTACCGGATCCGCATGAGGCAACCAGGACGAGTGTGCCGAAAAGGACCGATGCGCCGACCCGCCACGATTGCTGTCGTACCGTCAAGTCTTGTAGCGCGTGGACTGCATGGCGTCATTCTTACCGATGCGATAGGCCGGCTGTGCGGACGAAGTGGGGTGCGTCTTGGTTGTCGCAACTGTCGGAATGTCGAAAGACCGGTTGCGTCGACCCCAGGGCTCCCTACACTGATCCCCATGGATCGATGCACCGACGCCCGCACGTGTTGCTGTTGTTGTAGCCCTGCGCCGCGCGGGGAGGTGTGTAATTAGTCCTTTGACATAACCCGACACCTCTTTCCTCACCACCCGCACCGGCATTTTCACGGAGCGGGTTTTTCTTTTGCCCGAAAGGCCCAACCATGACCCGAATAAACACTCGAGCATCACTCATCAAGCACCTTGCCAATGACCGGCAGCTGCGCCGGTACGGGGACATCCGCGACTTGCTGCCGGGGCCGGACAACCCGACGCCGCTTGTCCGGGTGAACCGCGTGACTCCGCCCGACCTCCAATTGTTCCTCAAACTCGAGTGGCTCAACCCCTTCGGCTCCGTCAAGGACCGGACGGCCGCCCATCTCCTGGCCGGTCTGGTCGAGCGTGGCGAGCTTGCCGACGCGCAGCTGGTAGAGGCCAGTTCGGGCAATACCGGTATCGCGCTGGCTGCGCTGGCGGCACACATGGGGGTACAGCTGACGGTGACCATCCCGGATGGCGTGCCCGAAGAGAAGAAGACCCTGCTGCGCATGCTGGGGGCTGAGGTGTGGGAAACCCCCGATGACCTGTGCCCGGTCGACCACCCCAAGGATGGTGCCATTGCCCTGGCCCGGTCACTGGTTGCCTCCGACACCGGTACCCGTTACGTCATGGCCGACCAGTACGAAAATTACGACAACGTGCGCGCCCACTATGAGACGACAGGGCCGGAAATCTGGCGCCAAACCAACGGTCACCTCCAGTACTTTCTGGCGGGGCTCGGGACCGGGGGCACCATTACCGGAGCCGGCCGTTTTCTCAAAGAGCAGGACCCGACGATCCGGGTGATCGGGATCGAACCCCAGGCGGGACATCGAATCCCCGGCCTCCGCTCGTTCAAGGAGGCCAAGCCGCCCGGAATCCTCGACTGGACATTGATAGACGACGTCATCCAGGTTGACGACGACCCGGCGTACGACGTGACTGAGAGGCTGTTCAGAGAGGAGGGCTTCATCGTCGGCCCCTCAACGGGTGCCGTCGTTCACGCCGCCTCCCAGCTCGGAGCGGGTGGGAACGAGGTAGCCGTCGGCATTTCGGCCGACTCGGGCCTCAAGTACATGAGCTATTTCGCGGAACGCCTCGGCGACGAGGGGCTTCCCACGGTTTGACCATAACCACGAGACAGGAGAAAGATTGAGATGACCCAAACGAACGAGATCGGCGACATTCAGGTTGCCGAAGTGCTCGACACGAGCGGGCTGCTGTGCCCGCTCCCGGTGTACAAGGCCGCCCTGGTTCTGAAGAAGCTCGAGCCGGGTGACGTTCTCGAACTGACCTGCACGGATCCCGGATCACTGGAAGACATCCCGGCGCTGGCTCGCCAACGTCGAGACGTGTTGCTGGCGGTCGATGATCGAGGTGGTGTGCAGAAGTTCTGGATAGAGAAAGGAGAGGGTGTATGACGGATCTCGCTCGCAGTCTTGCAAACATCAGTCAGGCGGAAGCCGGACCGAAACGCAAGCGACTAGCACTGGTCGCCTCGAAGGGAACCCTCGACGCCGCCTACCCGCCCCTCATACTCGCTACCACCGCTGCCAGTCTCGGCTGGGAGGTCGGTATCTATTTCACGTTCTACGGGCTCGATATCTTGCACAAGGATCGTTACCAGAAGCTGAAGATGGCCTCGTTGGCGAACCCGGCCGGCCCCATTCGCCTGCCGAACCTGATCGGGGCGATCCCGGGAGCAACCGCGGCGGCCACCAAAGTCATGAAGCGGTGGATGAAGCGGTCCCGGATGCCAGACGTAACCGAGTTCATCGAGATGGCTCAGGGCCTTGACGTCACGTTCTTTGCCTGCGCCACCACGATGGGTGTGATGGGTGTCGAGGAGGGCGACCTCATCGCAGGCTGTGATATCGCCGGAGCAGCCAGGTTCCTCGACTACGCCGCCGACGCCGACGTCCAGCTCTTCGTCTGAGTGTTGCCAGGAGCCCCACTCGCACCCCGCCTGTGACGACCAGACCGCTCAGTACCTGATAGTCAGGCGGCGGTTAGATCGTCCTATTTCTTGGCTTGCTCGTAGTAGGGGTTCGTGCCTTCGGCATGGTCGGTGACGTCCACCACCTTGGTTATTTCCGGCACATTGCTGCGAATGGTCTCTTCGATGCCCTGGGAGAGGGTCACGGCGGCCATGCCGCACCCCTGGCATCCCCCTCCGAGCCGTACGTAGACCGTGTTGTCTTCGACCGCTACGACTTCGGCCATTCCTCCGTGGGCGGCGATGGCGGGATTGATCAATGTGTCGATGACCTGGACGACTTGCTCGGCCACCGGGCCCGACAGGTCGGTGATCGGGGCATCGCTCATGATCCGAGGGCTAGGGGAGTTGGGGTTGTTGAGCCGTAAGCCGGGGTTGAGCAGGTCGCCGGACATACTCATCTCGGCTCCCCGCAAATTCTCCAAGTCGGCCTTGGGGATGATCACGGTCAGTTCCCCATGCTGTTCGGTGTAGTCGTCGGGAGCGGCGTCGGCGGTGCGGATGAGGACCATCTCATATGTGAAGGTGGTGCCGTCGATCCCGGAGATGGAGAGCACCAGGCCCAGCTCGGCGGCGTCGGGCTCGGTGTCGCGGATCTCGAGCAGCTTGCTGAGTGCCCTCGGGTTCACCGTCAGGACCCTGTCGGGGGTCGGTTCC
>JAUXLW010000065.1 GCA_030623545.1 Acidimicrobiia bacterium
GGCATCCCCGTGGCATCGGCTACCCGGTTCATCATCTGAAAGTTGCCGACTACTGCGGCCGCGTCGACTAACGAAGCGGAACCCATCTCTTCGAGCAATTTCTCCCTGGCTCGGGTCAGCTCGGCCTCAGACCCCACGAGGAGGGCATCGACGAAATCGAGCAGGGCCATTCCGTGAGGGAGGAGCGGGTCGAGTGACCGATCCGTAATTGCTCTGGGCTCGAGAGGTGTTGTGGTGACTTGCGCGCTCGCACGGAGCATCTGGCTGTGCGCGAGCACTCAGTAGAAGCACTCGTTGATGGCCGAGGTGCGGGCCGCCACCAGCTCCATTTGAGCTCGGCTCAACCCGGCGACGTAGTCCATCATCGCCATTCCCTCGTAGGACAGGTAGAGCGGCCCGTGCAGGTCCTCCTGGGCGACTGCTTCGGGGTCGACCAGGCTCAAAGCCTGAGTGATGCTGGCGCCGCCCACCATGGGGACCCAGGCAGCTCCCGGCCGGGCCAGCGGCTCCGCGGTGCGGCTCGGCTCTCCTGGTTCGGGCTCTGGTAGCGGCTCGCGTTCTGCTCCAATGCCGTCGTGGACCGTATCGATAGCCGCCAGGCGGCTGGCTATGCCCGTTATCTCGATGTAATGCGGGTAGCCGAGTTTTCCGGCGACACTCTCAACCCAGGGCCGACGCACGGCGGCCGGTTGAGCACCGATAACCCGGGCTGCTTCTCTGGCGGGCTCGGAGAGTATGTGGTCCTTGTGGTCGGTGCCGTAGCGGGCGGACCGAACTTCAGCGGCGATTGCTACCCGCTCGGAACCGCTCCACCACGAGCCCGGGAGTGCCAGCCGGTTCCAATCTCGGCGAAAGGCCTGTCCCAGATCCGAGCGAACAGGTACCGGAGAGCCGGAGAAATCGAACACGCCCCATTGAACCACAGGCGACCGCCTGCGGGCTACGCGGCGTTGCCCGCCGCGTCTGCCAACTCCGTGATCGCGGCCTGGGCCGCAGCCAGCCTGGCAACGGGGACCCGGAAGGGCGAGCAGCTTACGTAGTCGAGGCCGAGACTGTGACAAAAGGCGATGGACTCAGGAGCACCGCCATGTGCGCCGCATATCCCTACTGCGAGGCCCGGCCGGGCCTCACGTCCGGCGTCCACCGCTATGCGCATGAGTGCCCCGACACCGCTCCGGTCGATCGTGGCGAAGGGATTCTGGGGGAGGATCCCCTCGGCCAGGTATTCGAGGAGGAAGCCTCTCTCGGCATCATCGCGGCTGATCCCAAAAGTCGTTTGGGTCAGATCGTTAGTCCCGAAAGACAGGAATTCGGCGAACTCGACGATCTCGCCTGCCGTGAGAGCTGCTCGGGGGATCTCGATCATCGTCCCGAACTTGTAGGAGATGGCCAGATCTTGCTCTTCCATGACTGCTCGCGCTTCGGCTTCGAGCACCTCACGCTGCCGCTTCACCTCGTTCACGTGGCTGGTGAGCGGGAGCATGATCTCCGGTAGCACCGTCACTCCCTCTCTCGTAACGGCACAGGCGGCTTCGAAAATAGCTCGCACCTGCATCCTGGTCAGAGCCGGGATCAGGATCCCGAGCCGGACTCCGCGTAAACCGAGCATGGGGTTGGCCTCCCGCAATACCTCTACCCGGGCGAGCATCGTTCGCTTGGTTGTCAGTTCATCGATGATCAGGTCCACGTCGGCGAGCTTGCCGGCGTCGGTGAGCCGAATCTTGAGGTCGGCCAGGTCGGTTGTCAGCTCTTCGAAGCTCGGAAGGAACTCATGAAGAGGCGGGTCTATCAACCGGACGATCACCGGGAGGCCGTCCATGGCTTTGAACAGGCCCTCGAAATCGGCTCGCTGGAAGGGCAGGAGTGCGTCTATAGCCTCGCGCTGCTCGAGGGCTGAGTCGGTCATGATCATTTTCTGGATCAGGGGGAGCCGCCCTGCTTCGAAGAACATGTGCTCGGTGCGGCACAAGCCGATACCTTCGGCGCCAAGTTCCCGGGCCCGAATTGCGTCCTGCGGATAATCGGCGTTGGCCCAGACCCCGAGCCGGCGCCTGTCGTCGGCCCACGCCAGAAGTTTCTTGAGCCACAGATCCTGGACATCGGGAATGAACGTTTCGAGCTCACCGTCGAAGACTTCGCCGGTGGTTCCATCGATCGAAATCGTGCTGCCCTCAGGTATCTCGAGGTCGCCGATCGACATTGTCCTGGTGGAGAGATCTACGTGTATTTCCGTAGCCCCTACCACAGCCGGCTTGCCGAACTGCCGTGCCACCAGCGCGGCGTGGCTCGTCCGCCCCCCGGCCGACGTCAGGATCCCTTTGGCTGCCAACATCCCATGCACATCCTGCGGCTTGGTCTCGGGGCGGACCATGATGACCGATTTGCCCTCGCCGGCCCATCGCTCGGCAAGATCGGCGTCGAAAGCCACGATCCCCACGGCGGCACCCGGCGAGACATTGAGGCCTCTTGCCAGGACCTGAGCACCCGCCCGCGTCTCGGGTGAAAACTGAGGATGAAGAAAGAAGTCCACCTGGCTCGGTTGGATTCGCATGATGGCCTCGTCCCGGCTTATGAGGCCCTCTTCGACCATGTCGACCGCGATGCGAACGGCTGCCTGCGCAGTCCGTTTGCCGTCCCTGGTCTGCAGCACCCAGAGCTTGCCTTCCTGGATTGTGAACTCCATGTCCTGCATATCCCGGTAGTGCCTTTCGAGCAGCCCGGCGATGCCGGCGAACTCGTCGTACAGCTGCGGCATCTCGGTTTTCAGCTGGCTTATTGGTTTAGTGGCGCGTATGCCGGCTACAACATCCTCGCCCTGGGCATTTGTGAGATAGTCACCCTCCATTACATCTTCGCCGGTAGTGGCATTGCGGGACATGGCGACCCCGGTTGCACAGTCGGGTCCGAGGTTTCCGAAAACCATGGCCTGCACATTCACAGCAGTGCCGAGATCATGGGAGATATGGGAAGCCGTCCGGTAGTCACGGGCACGTTTGCCGTTCCACGATTTGAACACTGCTTCCGTGGCGAGCCTCAGCTGAACGTAGGGATCCGCCGGGAAGTCGATGTTGGCGTATTGCTTCACGATCGCTTTGAACGCGTTGACTGCTCCTGTCAGGTCTTCAACGGTTAGTTCGGCATCGGTTTCTACGGAGCGCGCTTCCCGAAGCCCGGCGAGAGTTTCCTCGAAGGGCTCATCGCGGATGCCGAGCACTACCGAACCGAACATCTGGATGAGTCGCCGATAGGAGTCATAGAGGGACCGGGCGTTGTCGAGAGTCGGTGCCAGCCTTTCGACAACCTCATCGTTGAGTCCGATGTCGAGGACAGTGTCCATCATCCCCGGCATGGAGAACCTGGCGCCCGACCGACACGAAACCAGCAGGGGTCGCTCCGACGCTCCGAAGAGCCGGCCCGTGTCCCGTTCCATGGTCGTCAGCGCCTCCAGCACTTGATCCCACATCCCGGGTGGAAATCCTTCGCCGCCCGCCAGGTAGGCGTTGCAAGCCTCGGTCGAAATCGTGAATCCCGGTGGTACCGGCACGCCAATGCGAGTCATCTCCCCGAGGTTGGCGCCCTTGCCCCCTAGCAAGCCTCGCACGGCCTCCCAGTCGTTATCCACGTTTTTCTCTGCTGCCTCGATCTCGTCGAAGCCGTAAACCCACTTCTTGGCCATGTCGAGATTCTCTCCGGTCCTGTCGACGTTTTCAATTTGATTGTCGGCTGGATTCACCTTCGACCATAGGGTCCTGGGTCCCGGCGTTCTTGCCGGCCTCCTCTACTGGTCACTCGTGGTCCTTCGGGCGTCACTCCAGTGCTCTCTCGCCTCGAGGAAGGCGAGTAGCGCTACTGCCAGGGCGGCCATCGGATCTGCCCACCACCAGCCGAATGCCGAATTGAGCGCCAATGCTGCAAGGACCCCAACCGCCAGGGCGGAATCGAGAAAAGTGACATGCGCTTCCGCAAGCAGTGGCTCGCTCTCCAGAGCGGTTCCCGTGCGTCGCTTGAGGATTGCCAGCCTGAGCATCACCACCGCGGTCACCGCCAGATAGGCAATCCCCACGGGCGAGTCGCCGGGGACAGTCCCGGCGAGCAGCCTCACCACTGCGCCGACCACCAGCACCAATCCGAGAATAAGGAAGGCGGCCGCAATGAGCTGAAGCGAACGCCGGGTGCGGCGGATCTCGGCGTTGAGGTCGCTGGTGTGCCATACGACAACCAGCGAGGCAAACACTTCGATCATCGAGTCGGTGCCGAATGCGATCAACGCGATGGACCCGGCGGCTACGCCCAGGCCAATGGTTACGAACACCTCAACGACGTTCCAGGCGATTGTCAGCCAGACGAGTTGCAGGCCTCTACGCCGCAGCGAAGCTCGAGAGGTCGACATGCTGTGACCTTAGGCCACCGACCCCGGGGACTCGCGAAACTCTACGATTAGGCGGGGGGCGGTCCCGGATTGGAGTCGGGCGTCTCGCCGATTTCCTCAACAGTCTCGACCTCCGCCACTCGACCCCTGACCCTGTCGGCGAGCTCCTCAAAGCGAGCGTCATCCGCTTGCTGCTCCTCGAGGATCATGTCGATGCGCTCCTCGGGAGTCGCAGCCAGCTCGCGCTCTTTCCTGGCGAGCTCC
The DNA here is from genome assembly GCA_030623545.1 of Acidimicrobiia bacterium. GTDB lineage: Bacteria > Actinomycetota > Acidimicrobiia > Spongiisociales > SHLN01 > JAUXLW01. The sequence goes on from JAUXLW010000065.1 coordinate 4,634, forward strand.
TCGTCGAGCGCCCGACCCGCCTTAGCAAGGCCTTCCTTGACGTCGTGTGCCTCTCGCTCGAAGAAATTCTTGATGCGGTCAAACATGGACATAGCCGGACCCTACCCGCCGATTGCTCTTCGGCACACGGCTCCTGCGGAGCCTGCCTCATCGCGGTGTCGATGGGGGCCCCAGCCCCATCGACCGTAAGCAGGCCTTTGCTATTGCTTATTGCCTATTGCCGACCGCTCTTCCTCAGCCTCCCTGAAAGTCGAACACTCGGCTAAACTCTCGATTGATGGTGGCAATTCGCCCCATTCGGTGATCCCTTTTCCCGGTCGAGCCTGTGGACTAGGGCGCGGAGTGGGCGGTTTTGCCCAGTATTTGACTATCTAAGGGCATGAAATGGCCAATTCAGACGACGTTTTCAGGGCGCAGGGTGAGGTTCTCGCCACGCTCCGCAATGCCAGTTTCAAGGTGCGCCTCGATTCGGGACAGGAAGTTCTCGCTAGAGCTGCCGGCAAGATGCGCAAGGGTCGGCTCATCAAGATCATTCCCGGAGATCGAGTCGAGCTGGAGGTTTCGACGTACGACCCCACCAAGGGCCGGATCGTCTGGCGCTACCGCTAACGCGTCGGCATATCTTCCACTACGACGGATTCTGGCATCGGGTCGCGCCCGTGTTGCTCAAACCAGGCGCCGTAGCGCTCCGACAAGAAGACCGCGCTGACGCCATGCAGGAAGACACTGGCCATCACAGTCCAGACGACAACTAGCAGGAGGTCGTCACCCACCGGGAGATCAGCTTCTTCGAGGATGAAAAGCCCAAAGAGGATCGATGCCAGCCCTCGCGGGCCAAACCAACCGATGTAGGCAAGGGTGGGAAGTCTGAGACCGGACCCGAGCAGGCCGATTGCCACCGGCAGCATGCGGACCACAGTCAGGCTGAGGAGGGCATACAGGGCTATCCGCCATGTGAGGTCCCCGATGGCCGGTCCGGCCAGGGCCACCCCAAAGAACAGGAAAGTCAGTAACGCCAGCAGCTGGCCCTCATCCTCGGCGAAGTCGTATGCCCCCTGGCATTCCTCACGAGCTGCCTGACCGAAGGCGAGGCCGGCCACAAACGCAGCCACAAAGCCGTTTCCGGCGATGGACTCGGCCAGAGCGAAAGCCCCCACTCCCACCGCGAGCGTGGCCAGCTGACGGAAGGCGCCGTCTATGAAATCGCGCGAAGCGAACCAATGAATTAGTCGGCCACCGCCGTAGCCAACGACGGCACCTATCAGTAATCCGTATCCGATCTGCTTGGCCACGAACTCTGACCAATATGCAGTGCTTTCGATATCGCCTGTGGCGGCTGCGAGCGCCAGGAACAGGGTGATGACCGGCAGCATGATTCCGTCGTTCAGGCCGCTTTCCACGTTCAAGGCCTGGCGGATGCGAACTGGCACCCGGGGATTCGAGACCACAGCCCGGCCGAGAGCCGCGTCGGTGGGCGACAGAATCGCCGCAACCAGGGCGGCCTCCCAGAAATTGAGGCCTGACAGGAGCACGAGGGCCAGTACGGTGCCGCCGGCCACCGTGAGCGGAAGCCCAATCCCAAGAAGCCGGGCGGGTAAATGGAGTTGGGCGCGCAGCCGGTATAGGTCGATGCGAATAGCGTCGGTGAAGAGCAGAAGAACCAACGTGGCCTCGGCCAGGACTCGCACGGCACCCTCGCTCATTTCCATCTCGAAGATCTCCCAGCCCGATGCATGGAGAAACATGCCGAAACCCACAAACACCATGGGGCCGGTTATCGGAGTGGTCTCCAGCCTCCGCGACACGAGGGAGTAGGCCAGAACGAACCCGGCTACCAGGGCGATGTCGTCGAATTCCACGGTGCTCTCCTAGTGTCCTGAGTCGTAAGTCGGTGCTTCTGTGCATGATTTGCGAGTCGGGGCACTTGAGTGTCAGGTTAGGAGGCCGCAATCGGCGTCGCGGTCAGCGTCTGAGTGCTCTCCACACCCCAAGCACGCTCATCACGACCGTCAATGCCAGCTTCGTCATATCGATGATGGGCCGAATCTCGGTCCGATCGTTGCTGATGCGGATTATCGCCACGGGCCGCCCCTGGGAGGCACCGCCCCCGCCACCTCCGGCTCCGCCGCCGGAGTCTCCCCCGGGGTCGGTACTGCTGCCTCCACCGAAACCGAAACCCCCGGCCCGCTCCCAGGCGGCCGCGGTGATGACAATGTCCTCGCCCACCTGTTCGGGTCGAGAAAAGACTGCATCGGGGGAGGCTTCACCGAATATCGACGCCAGCCCTTCGATCACCCGCCCGGAA
>JAUXLW010000230.1 GCA_030623545.1 Acidimicrobiia bacterium
AAATCTTGCCCTCAAAATCGCTGTAGCCAAAGCCGAGATTGGCGTCGACGAGGTGCGCTTTCGGAGCCTTTTCGGGGATTCACCGGTGTCGCTCTGGGAGCAGGATTATTCACGGGTTCGGACCGCTGTGGACGAGATCATTCGGTCGAGTGTCACCGATCTGCGTGCGCACTTCAGGGCGCATCCGGGTTTGGCTAAGGAATTGGGAGCACTGATCCGGGTGGTTGACGTCAACCAGGCCACCGTGGATTTGTACGGAGCGAAAACCAAGGAGGACCTCCTCGGGAATCTCGGGGTCACTATTGGTGAAGCTTCCGAGGAGCTGCTTGCGGAGCAACTGGCAACATTGGCCGAAGGTCACAACAGGTTCGAATTCGAAACCGTCATGTACCGGTTACGGGGCGAGACTGGACTGTGTCTCGTTTTGTTGGCGATTGCGCCTGGTTCGGAGGCGTCGTGGTCGAAAGTCTTCGTTGCGATCGTTGACATCTCGCGAAGCAAGTAGAAGGGGTCCGTGATCCGGCGGGGATCTTTCGGGTTCGCGGGTGGTAATTCAAGACCCGGCACAAAGGTGTGGTGCATCTCGTTGAGGTGTGTCGTGCCAGGCGACTCGCTGCCCGTGGCCGGCCGGGCCCGAGCGAGTACGGTTGACATATGTAGAGCGATCGGGAGGGGCCATGATCGAAGCCTATGTACTAATCCAGACCGAGGTCGGAAAAGCGGCACAGGTTGTAGCCGCCGTGAAGGAGATCCCCGGCGTCACCCGCGCCGTGGTCCTCACGGGTCCTTACGACCTGTTGGCCCATGTTGAAGCCATCGACGTGGACTCACTCGGGAGGCTTGCCGTAAGCGAGATCCAAGCCGTTGACAGCATTGTCCGCACGGTGACCTGCCCGGTGGTACATCTCTGAGCGAGGAGTTGAGCCGACCCGTCGGCGAGAAACGTGAAGCCCTATGGGGCGGTCGCCTGCGTGACGAACGCGGTGACGGCGTCGATCATTTCCGGGCCGGATATCAGGTTCGGGTCGTTGTGGTCGGCCCCGGGGATCACCAGGAGCTGCTTGGGCCCCGGTGCGGCCGCAAAGATCTCCCGGCTCTGGCTGATGGGCACGATGGAGTCGGCGTCTCCGGCCACGACCAGTGTCGGAACCCGCACAGACCGAATGCGCTTGGCCGACGGATAGCGGTCCCTGAGCAGAAGGCCGACTGGCAGCCATGGATAGTGCGCCCGTCCCATGGCGGCCATTGAGGTGAAGGGCGATCGAAGAACCAGCGCGGCTGGTGGGTCCACGCTCGCCAATTCGACGGCGACCGCGGCGCCGAGCGACTCGCCCAGGTAGGCGAGTGGATGGCCGGGAGCCTGCTTCCTCACGAACGCCACCGCGGCACGGGCGTCGGTGGCGAGCCCGTCCTCTGTGGGATGGCCCGGATTGCCTCCGTACCCCCGGTAGTCGGTCAGCAGCACGCCCAGCCCGGCTGCGCTGAGGCCGGAACCGAGTGAGGTCCGGTCGGCCCGGTTCCCGGCGTTGCCGCTAAAGACAACCACCATCGGCTGACCAACCTGCGGCGCCCGGTACCAGGCTCGCAGCGTGAGGCCATCTGTGGTGTCGAATGCGACTTCCTCCCATCCGGCCCCCATGACCTCCACAGAGGGGGCGCGCCTATCGGGAAAGTAGATGAGGCGACGTTGTGCCGCCCACAGGCCAATTGCCGGTGCCAACAAAACAATGAGCACTACCAGCGCGCCCAGAGCTTTCCTCCTCGATCGGGTAGCCATGACCTCTCCCACTATCGCAGATGAGCGGCCGGCCAACCCCATGACATGACCTCCCAGTGGCGATTCGACTCTTAGCCGTTCCCAGGGGGTTCAGTGGTCTCTGACTGATCCTCAGGCAGCGATGGCGCCCTGAGGCCGTGCGCCTCGAGATGGGCGGCACGATCAGTGGTGACGACCAGGGCCCGAATCTGACGCACGGCCACGATGAGCGACGATATGTGGTTGGGGCCTTCCCGGCTGAGCAGATCCATGAGATGTCCCAGCCGGGCATGCTCGGGCCGGTGGGCCATCAAGAACTCCTCCACGGCCTGCTCGGGCGAGATGTCGCTTTCGGCCTCCACAACCTTCTCGGACAGTTGGCGCCGCAGGTGCAGCAGGTCGTCCTCCAGAGTCTGGATGCCCCATCGTTCCCAACGCGTTAGTCGCGGGAGGTGGTCGGCGATCTTCTTGAGCTTGTCCAGGTGGAACTCCCGGCCTACCAGGAAGAAAACCCGGGCAACGTCTGTCAGCGGTCGACCGGTGTCATGGGCGACTGCGATGATGTCGGGGCCGTGCACCAGCTCCTCCTGGAAGACATTCCGGCGAGCAAACTCCTCGGGGACGCCGCGGGCGATTAGCTCCTCTGCCGCCTCGTCCCTCTCGGCTCGCCACTCGGGCGGCCCAACGGTGGCGATTGCCGAGGAGAGCTCCTGAAACGGAGACGTAGTCGAGTCGATGATGTCCGCCATCCATTCGTGGGTGGGGTGCGACAGATACCACCGGGCAGTCGCCTCGACGAGCCAGTCGACACCCGCCAGCAGTTCACTCTGCAGAGCGGGATCCAAAGATGCGCCGAGCTGCTCGATGGCGCGCCAGCGGCGTCCGGCATCGGTGACGGCCCGGGCGATGCGATAGGCCCGAACGACCTCGGCCGGGGTGGTGGCGGTCTCGGCCGTCAATCGGGTCACGAACGTCATCCCCTGGGAGTTGATCACCTCGTTCGCCATGACCGTTGCGATGAGCTCGCGCCGCAGGGGGTGCTTATCGATCAGGTGGTCGAATCGGGCGACAACAGTGGCCGGGAAGTAGTCGCGAAGGTCGGCCTCGAAGTCGGGCCAATCAGGGAGCGTGGAATCTAGTAGGCCGTCGGTCAGGCTGCGCTTGGCGTAGGCCAGCAGGACCGCCAGCTCGGGGCGGGTCAACCCGAGCTCGTCTCTGCGGCGTTCCGCCAGGTCGTCGGAGGTGGGAAGGTGTTCGATTTCCCGGTCCAGGATGCCTTCCTGTTCGAGCACGCCCATCAAGTCCTCATAGGCCTCGAGCCGGGTGGAGGAGGCAGCGATCTCCTGCGACAGGATCTGC
>JAUXLW010000100.1 GCA_030623545.1 Acidimicrobiia bacterium
GACATTCCCATCGCCGGCGACTTCAACGGCGACGGCTGCGACACCGTATCGGTCTTTCGCAACGGTCACGTTTTCATCATCAACCAGCTCGGCGCCGACGGCGGGGCCCTCTTCACCGACTTCGACTACTTCTTCGGTGACCCGGGAGACACTCCGTTCACCGGAGACTTCGACAACGACGGCATCGACGAGCTCGGCCTCTTCCGAGAAACCACCGGATTGGCGTACTTCGCTCTCGCCCATCCGGCCGGCGGCGCCATCGTCGCCGACGTCGAATTCTTCTTCGGCCTGGCAGGCGATCGGGTCGTGGCCGACGACTGGACCAACGACGGGACCGACACCGTGGGAATCTTCCGGGCGTCTGACGGCTCGTTCTACCTGAGCCACGTCAATGAATTGCGCTTCGCCGACGAGATAATCGCAGTCGCCTGGTCCGGTTTTCCCGTCGCCGGGCAGTTCGACTTCTAGCCCCCCTTTCGCACCTCACAAGGCCGCGAAAACTTTTCACCCTTCCAACTCGCAGAGCAGGCGCTCGAGAGCTTCCCCTCCGGGCTGCTGCTCATGGCGTTCAACCAGGAGAAACCACGCCGTTCACGATCACCGCCATCAAGGGATCGCCGCTCTCGATCTCGGCGCCGCCCTCGTCACAATCCCCCAACGGATTCTCTCATGAGTTCGGGAAAGATCTCGTTCGACATCTGCGCACGTCCGAGCTATCGGTGTGAATGCAACGTCGGCCTCTTACCCACAGGCCACTCAACAACCTGGCCTAGCGGATTTGCTCCAAAGCCGCCGTGTGTATGACGTCTGTACAAGGCTCAAGGTGGGCGAAAACTCCAACTGAGGCGTGTCCTGGGCCACGGCCGCTTGTTCGTTGGTCCCCCTCTTCAGGAAGGCTGTCAGAATTCCGATGAGGACCGCGAGCACCAAAAGGCCTGCCACCGCGCGCGGCAAGGGATCAGTCCTCGTCTTCTTCGAAGATCTCGCGGAGCCGAGCTTCCTGCTCAGCCGAGAGGTTCGACGCAATGAGCTCCATCCCGTTACCTGCAAGCGCCTCCTGGACCCGGTCGGCCACGGCGCCCTCGGTCATGATGAACAGCGCCGAGGTGCCCGGGGTGACCTCGGTCCGTACCCGGTCAATGAAGCCGTCGTCGATACCGACATCTCTCAGAGAACCCGAGAGCGCCCCGGCGGCGGCACCAACCGCCAAGCCGAATAGGGGCACCCAGAACAGGATGCCGAAGAACCATCCCCAGAAGGCACCACCCAGCGCACCGGCGCCGGCGAGATTGTGGAGCTGCTTCGTCCTCGGCTTCTTCTTGTCGGCGGGCCAGGTGACGATGGCGGCGTCACGAATCTGGATGAGCTCCTGCTGCTGTAGGTCCTGGATGGTGGCCAACGTGTCACCGGCGCCCCCCACCTCGTCGAACTTCCACACGGTCAATGTCGCCACCGTTTCTCCTTGGTCGTAGCAATCCGGGGCACTTAGTACATCGAACAGCGTGCCCTTCGGAAGCCTGAACGGCCTCACCCTCGCAAGGTGATTCATGAAACTGTGGGTGTATCTATCACCCCATGGACGCGAGGGAGAACGGGTCCGCCCCCTGGGGCGGGGACGGTCATTTCTCGACGGAGACACGAGTCCACCGACTGGGTCGACGGCCCTCGACCTTCACTAGTGTCGCTGCGTGCCTGACACGCATATGTTCGATCAACTTGCCGCATCATTGCCACGCGGTGACGCTCAATATGAGAGGCCTTTCTCGGGGCTTACTAATAGGCCCATGAAGACCAAGGCAAAGAGCTAGACCGCTCCAAGGTCCGCTGCCTGGGCCTCCCGCTGCGAGACGGTACGGGCCGTCTCTCGGCAGAAGAAGAGGTCAGCAGGGTCTTCACCGCGCATGTATCGATACCTCTTTGTGTCGAGTTTTGGGTTTTGGTTGGGCCACCCGGGCCTGACCGCTCGGAAACAGCCCGATAAGCCTTAGGCGCCGACGGATCGAGCCAGCCGTCGGACCGCGACCAACCCGATCACGAGCCCGACGACCACGGCAACGCTAAAGGCAACGACGGGTCCGAGCGGTGGACCCCATAGGTGCGTGGCAACCCTGTTGGTGACCAGCCAAACGAGCATCAGGGTGATAAGCCCGATCCCCGCCCCAGTTGCCCACGCAGCCACGGTATCGGGTGTTGCCCTCGTGTTCATCCGACCTCGACCCACCAGGTTAGAACCGCTCGAAAAACGGTGGGAACGTTCCCAACGCTCCTAGCAGCCCCAGCACCAGTCCGATGTTGAACATCTTCTTGAGGTCAACGTCCTTGTCGCGCCACCTGTAGTGAAGTGCAGCCCAGCTGACGAAAAACGCGATCGCCGTCAGAGTAGTTTTGCCCGCCAGTGGGCCGACGCCTTGGCCCAATTGGAAATCGGCCAGGAAGTCCTTGAGATCAGTCCAGGGTACCGCCAACGTCGTCAACAGCCCGAGCACAAAGATGCCAATCCCCGCGGCGACCATTGCCGCCGCCGCCGGTCCGTCCGGTTTGTCGGCCATGTTGAGGCTCGCCAACTCTGGCACTTCTTCCATGCCGTGATGTTCTGTTACTGCCATGTTGTCTCAGCTCCTTAGACGATCGGAGCGACCTTGTTGAGGAACGCGCCAAATGCTCCACCGACAACAGCCGCCGCGAAGGCTCCGACGAACATGACGATCACAGCCATGCGAAGCCATGGACGTGAGATCAACCTCGGTCCGTAGTAGATGATCAAGAAGGCCGCGGCAGTGGCCAAGATTGGTGCAGCCCAACTGACGTGTTCTTTCCATTCCATTCCGAACTGATGCCAGTTATCGGTTTGGCCCGACACGTTCGACTTCAAGAAATCACGCGGTGAGCAGGTCGTGCTCGGAAGGATGTGCCCGGCACAACCCGCATACGTGTCCTCACCGACCGGGGACAGCTGCGCCCGGTACCACGGATAAACAACCCAGGTTCCAGTGATGACCGTCAACCAGGCGACGCCTGCCATCACCGAGGACCCAACATACAACCGACGCATTCGCTCCTTGATCCCGGTGGTCGTGACCAACCCGGGGCGCAAGCTCCACAGGCCGGCCAAGCCCCCTCCGAAAGCCAATAGAAAAAACGTTCCGAGCGCAAGGCCGTGGATGATGGTCCAGGTCTCCCGAGACGTCAGTTCCATGACGACTCCTCCCTCTCCATTAGTTGCGCAACCCTGCATCGCTACGAACCGCCGTGTGTTCACCCCCGACGGGTGGTTACCGTGCCTCGGACCTTCGCTTTATTGGTGGGCGACACCACCGAGGTGTTTGGCGGTCCGAACGAAGGGCCCGCCAGGGTCCCCAATATCCAGCGTCTGCTGGGGCGGAGACCGGTCGTGGCAGGCGGGAACTCACCGGGTGACGCCGAGATGCTTGAGACCGAGTGGATGTGAGGTACCCATACAGGTGAGTTTGCCGGTATACCTCCCACCGGCAAGCAAGAGACGGAGGTCTCGTGGACATGATTCGCACCGAAAGCCGGAAGATCGAAGAACAGTGGGGTGGGCCCGACCTCTTCGACATGCCTCGCCAACTCGGAGCCACCATCAGCCCGAGTGGTTAACTCGAATCCGAACCTCTCATATCGGCACTTGCAGAGCGGTCAAAGCCGCTCGAGATTGCTGGGCCGAGGCACTCGATAATGCCGGTCCTCACGCTGAGGTTCGTGGTCGAGCGACATTGACTAAAGCGATATGTGCTGCTGTTGAAAGGGTGGTGCCGGTGGTCTTGATGTACGAGCGGGGATTTGAGCCAGCTGGTCTATTGCTGGGTCATGAGTCGCTGGAGCTCGGTCTCTGTGTCGACGATTAGTTCACCGCTCACATCGAGTGTCACCGACTTGATCTCGCCAGTGAAATCGCTGGGGGCTGAGTAGTCGTCTGGGCTGACCGAGTCGGTTCCGTCACGTCCGCAGGTGACCCCAATGATGCCGAAGGTGGCAGGCACGGTGTAGGGGAGATCGACGCTGGCCACCAGCTGCCCGTTCACGTAGAGCTGGCTACGGCCGGGGCTCCCTTTCCCGACGCTGAAGTCCGGTTCACCGGTCGGCTCGAACTCGAAACGTAGATTCACTTCACCGGTGGGCACTGGGTCCGGGGAGCTGACCCGGAACCATTCCTTGCCCAGGTAGTTGTGGACGTGGTTGAGATATCCGTCTTTGAGGAAGAACGTGTATCCCCCATGCCGGTTGCCGTGGGCGAGCAGTACGCCCCCAGCACCCGACTCTTGTATGACGACTTCAGCGGTGATGCTGTGCGGGCGGTTGTACACCTGGGGTGAGGCGGCGAAGGGGATGGGCGCTCCACCTGCCTGGTAGACGAACTCCTGCCGTGGCCCGGCGATTGTCGGCCGCTCCACGTGGAATCGGGCCAAGTCGGCGGTGGCCAGCGGGAGCACGCCGTAGCGTTCGGCCTCGTCATACCAGAGTTCGATCATCTCCTTGGTCTTTTCAGGCTCGGAGTCGGCCAGGTTGTGATTCTCAGCCCAGTCCTCGGTCAGGTCATAGAGCTCCCACCCGTTGGCGTCGAGATCGGCGAGGACCTCGCCGGTGAGGGGCATGCCGAAGTAGCGGCCCTTCTCGGCAGCTTCAGCGAAGCTGGGCCCTGGGAAGGCACAGACCGCTTTCCAACCGTCGTGATAGATGGACCGGTGGCCGAACATCTCGAAGTACTGGGTCGTGCGGTTCGTCTCCGTGTCGGCATCGGCGAAGGTGTGGAAGAAACTAACTCCCTGGATGGGGGACTGCGGGACTCCCCGCACCGCATCGGGCGGCTCGATGCCGAGTGCATCGAGGATGGTGGGTACGACGTCGATGGCGTGGCAGTACTGCGATCGGACCTCCCCCGACGCTGAGATGCCCGCCGGCCACGAGACGATCAACGGATCAGACACACCGCCCCGGTAGGTTTCTCGCTTCCAGCGCCGGAACGGTGTGGCGCCGGCCCAGGTCCATCCCCACGAGTAGTGCGGGAAGGTGTCGACGCCGCCCCAATCGTCGTAATGCAAGAGATTGTCTCCCAGCGTCTCCGGTGCCTGGTTGAAAAAGAGCATCTCATTGAAGGTCCCGTGCACACCGCCCTCAGCGCTCGGCCCGTTATCGGACACCACCATGACCATCGTGTTGTCCAACTCGCCAATGTCCTCGACGTAGTTGATGATCCGCCCGAAATGGTGGTCCGTCTGGGTGAGGAAACCGGCATAGGTCTCCATCTGGCGGGTATACATGCGTCGCTCGTCATCGGAGAGCGAAGCCCACTCGGGGACGTCCGGATCGTGGCGGGACAGCTCAGTTTCGGGCGGAACGATGCCCATTTCGATCTGGCGGGCGAGCACCGCCTCCCGGTACGCCTCCCAGCCGTCGTCGAAACGGCCCCGGTAGGGCTCGATCCACTCCCGTTCGACATGATGCGGAGCGTGGCCTGCACCGGTGGCGAAGTAGAGGAAGAACGGCTTGTCCGGCGCGCTGCTGTTGGCGTCTTTGATGAACTCGATCGCCTTGTCGGCAAGGTCCACATTGAGGTGGTAGCCCTC
>JAUXLW010000182.1 GCA_030623545.1 Acidimicrobiia bacterium
ACGCCGCATCGTCGTAAGCAACGTCACTCACGAACAAGAACCGCACCTGATCCGGCGCTTCGGTGAGCACCTTCATCCGCTCCTGAATCAAAGGGGCTACCAGGCGATAGGTCTCCGAGCCTTCCACTGTCAACTCTCTTCCCAGGTCGGCCTCAACCAGCGGCCGGGTCCTGGCAATGAAGTCATCGAGCTCCAGCTCACGAATGTAGACCCCGTTCATCCAGAGCAGCTTGTCATTGTCGAAGATGGCCGGGTTCTTCTGAATGTCGTCGAGCTCGAACCGCTCGACCATCTCCGCAGTGGAGAAGATGGACTCGTCGTCGCCGAAACTCCAACCGAGCAAACCCAGATAGTTGAGAACCGCCTCGGGTAGGAAACCCCCGTTGCGGTAGGAATGGAGAGCCGTGTCGCCGTGACGTTTTGACAGCTTGCGACCATCAGGACCCAGCAGCAATGACACATGGGCGTATACCGGTGGGGCGGCACCCATTGCTTCGGTGATCAAGATGTGTTTGGGGGTTGAAGAGAGCAAGTCCTCCCCACGGACAACATGGGTGATCTCGAAATCGACATCGTCGACCGTGCTGGCCAGGTGGTAGGTGGGAGAACCGTCAGAGCGCAGAAGTACGAAATCCTCGACGTGCTCGTGATCGAAGCTGACCTCCTCCCTTACGACGTCTTGGAATGTGGTGGTTCCCGGCCGGGGAACGGCCAGCCTCAACACAGCAGGCTCGTTGGCTTCGACCCGCCCGGCGACTTCGGATGGTTCGAGCGTCCGACATCGGCCGTCGTAACCGGGCGGCCGGCCCTCGGCCTGAGCGGCCTTGCGTCTCTCATCCAGTTCGGCGGCGGTGCAGAAACAACGGTAGGCCTTCTCGTCCGCTGCCAGCCGGGCCGCCACCTCCGAGTAACGCTCCAGCCGCTCGCTCTGCCGATAGGGCTCATAGGGACCGCCGACCTCGATCCCCTCGTCCCAGTGGAGGCCAAGCCAATTGAGCCCGTCGAGAATATCGGCATAGAACTCGTCCGAGCCTCTCTCCTGGTCGGTGTCGTCGCTGCGGAGAATGAACACGCCGCCGGAATGTCGAGCCGCCAGCCAATTGAAAAGCGCGGTGCGAGTAGCCCCCACATGGAGAAATCCGGTCGGCGAGGGCGCGAAGCGCACCCTCATGGTCCGACTATCGGGTTACGAAGAATGCCGAGGCCGTCGATCTCAGTTTCGAGCAGATCACCCTCGGCAAGCGGCCCGACTCCGTCGGGAGTGCCGGTGAGGATGACGTCACCCGGTAGCAGAGTCATCACTCCGCTTATGTAAGCCACCAGCTCACCAGGGCCAAAAACCATCTCGCTCAACAGACCCTCCTGGCGAAGCTCACCATTGACACGGCAATAGAGCCCCTGCCCTTCCAGCGGATCGAATTCCGTCTCGATGGCGGGACCGAGCGGACAGAACGTGTCGAAGCCCTTGGCCCTGGCCCACTGTCCGTCTCTTCGCTGGAGATCCCGGGCGGTGATGTCTTGACCGATCGTGTAACCGAGGATGTGTTGAGCAGCGTCCTCCACAGCCACGTTTCGTGTGACCTTGCCGATCACGACCGCCAGCTCTGCCTCGTGCTCGACCTGTTCGGAGTGAGGGGGAATCCTCACGCCGGCGGCGTGACCGATCACAGAGGTCGACGGTTTTATGAAGATGAGTGGCTCGTCCGGCACCTCAACTTGACGCTCGGCGGCGTGAGACCCGTAGTTGCGCCCTATAGCCACCACCTTCGTGGGAATGCTGGGTGAGAGGAGGGAAGTGTCGTCAAAGGGAACAACCACTTCCGTGGGCTCCCAGGCTACGAAGGGCGTTCCCCGGTAGAGCCGGATCCCCTCCGCCTCGACAGCCCCGTAGGTGATGTCATCCTTTTGGGTTCGGGTACGAACGATCTTCATGAGTTATTGGTCTTACGCGTTGGCAGCTAGCGACCCAACGGTATCTCACCCAGCGCCAGGCGATGACGCACGTCCTCCAATGAGACCCCCAACAACCCGGGCGGCACGCGGGCAACCATTTGGCGGGCGGCGCCGCTACTTCTGGCTACCCGCGGGGCCCAGTACTTTCGGTCCCTGGAAAGCTGGCGCATGGTGGCTTCCGGCACCTGATCGGGTGAGGCAAGGCCGAGGAGGAGCATCGCAACCTTGAGGTCCTCATTAGTAGGCGCCCTCCCGAAATGCGATGCCCGGGCCGCCATCAAATGGACCATGGCCGTTTCGACATTGCCGCGATACTCGCCCGGCTCCAGCTTCATTTCGGCCCCCGACGCCAGCTTGAGGGCGTAGCCCGTGTCGGGCCCTGGCGTCCCAAACGGGCCTCCCCACGGGACCTGATCCGGGCTCTTCAGGTCGCCGGGCCGGTCGGCCTGCCAGGGCTGTGGCACAGCAGGACGCAACTCTTCGCGCGGCTGATCCTCAAAGGCGATGTCGATATTTGGTTCCTGGCCCATTACACGAAATCGAGCCAGTCCAGGTAGGCGCTCAGTTTTCCCGTGACCGTGTCCATGAAGAGCTCCTGTGCCCGGCGGGTGACGGGTCCCGGCTCGCCGGTGCCGATGGGACGATGGTCGATCTCCCGGATCGGGGTAACTTCGGCGGCGGTTCCGGTGAAGAAGGCTTCGTCCGCGTAATAGACGTCCGATCGGCTCAGATTCGACTCTCGGATCTCGTATCCGTCATCGGTGAGCAAACGCATCACAGACTGTCGGGTGATGCCATCGAGAGCGCCGGCTTGTGCCGGTGGCGTATGGAGGATCCCGTCCCTGACGATGAAGAGGTTCTCGCCGCTCCCCTCGGCGATATGACCGTCCATGTTGAGAAGGATGGCTTCATCAAATCCGTTGGCTTCGGCCTCGAGCCTCGCCAGCACGCTGTTCAGATATGGGCCCGTCCCTTTGGCATCAGGTATCAGCATGGACTGATGGATTCGCCGCCAGGATGACACTCCGACACTGATTCCCTCCTCAAATCCTGCGTCACCCAGATAAGTTCCCCATCGCCAGGCGGCGATCATGACATGCGGTTCGGCGCCTGCCGGGTTGAGGCCTATAGCCCCCGTACCGAGGAACACCAGAGGTCTGATGTAGCACGATTCGAGGTTGTTGGTCGCCACCAGCTCACGGGCGGCCTTGCTCAGGTCATCAGCGCTGAAGTTGACGGGCAAGTTGTACGCCGCAGCCCCCCGCACCAGGCGACGCATGTGATCATCCAGTCGAAAGATTGCCGGGCCTTGCCCGGTCTCGTAGGCGCGTATCCCCTCGAAAACTCCGGTCCCATAGTGGAGGCTGTGCGACAAGACATGAACCGTCGCCGCCTCCCAATCGACAAGCTCCCCATCCATCCATATGTATTCGACAGGTTCCATGGAGCCCCATTTTTGCAGGTTCGAACCGCTCCCGAGGCTAGCGGTCCGTCGCATAAATAATCACCGCGTCTCGCGGGCGCTATGTCCACGACAGACCACCAGCGCCCCGGGCATGCCCACTAGTTTGCACGCATGCAGAAAGCTATCGCCAGCTCGCTTGGTCTAGGCCTGATTCCAGGGCGGCTGTGGAATTCCGACGCCGGCGCCGGCACCTTTGGAGCGGCCCTCGCCGTACCGCTCGCCATTCTGGTGACCAACCCCGTGCTCGAAGCGGCTCTGGTGGGCGTTGTGGTCCTACTGGGGCTCTGGGCCGCAAGGCCGTTCGCTCGAGGAGACCCGGGCTGGATCGTGATCGACGAGACCGCGGGTGCCTGGCTGGCGATGATTGGTCTCGGCGGGTGGCCGCTGGCGATCGGATGGCTGGTTGCCCGCCTGGCCGACATAACCAAATTCCCACCAGGAGTGGGGGCGGCCGAGCGGCTTCCCGGCTCTCGAGGAGTGATGGCCGACGACCTCGTTGCCGGCCTTTACGGTCTGGCGGCGGGTTGGTTCGTGACTGTATTCTGAGGTCGCGAAAAAGAAGCTAAATCGGATGATCTCCCTTGA
>JAUXLW010000121.1 GCA_030623545.1 Acidimicrobiia bacterium
CGCAGCCGGGTCATCCAGAAAGTCGGCCATCGACCAGTGGGTGATGTCGTGTGCGGCTTTCCACCATTTCTCGCGACCGGTGCCCAACTCCTCATCAACTTCGATGAAGCCGTGGCGTGCCAGCTGACGCAGGTGGTAGCTGGTGGCCCCACTGCTCTCATTCAGCTTCGTGGCGAAGGAGGAGGCGGTGCCCGGGCCTTCCAGCCGCAGGAGACCCGACAAGCGCATTCGCAGCGGGTGGGCGAGCGCCTTCAAACGCTCTGGGCCTTCGACGTTGGTTACTCGTGGCTTTCTCATATAATGCAAAGATACCTTTGCAAAGGAATCTTTGCAAGTTAGACCTCACCCTCGAGGTGACTCCGACACTCCCGACCCGAATCAGGTTCACAGTTCCAGGCGTTGCTCAATAACAGAACGTTCCCCCCACGGTATGACCCACGGCATCCTCTCCCCGCAGGTGTAACCCATGTGCCCGAACGCGCGTCACCGATGAAACCGGTCCGTGCATAGGGAAGGGTGGTCAGGGAGATCGGTGAGGGTCCCCTCGCCGTGCTTGAGTGCCTCCGTCTGGGCTAGAAGGATTGCGCGAAAACGATCACTGAAGCGCGAAAACAATGTAGCCGGTGGATTTGACGCGACTCAGGACGTCGCGTAGCTTGTCGGATGTGCAGAGGGAAACCTCTGAACACTCTTCGGAACCGCAAGGAACTGAGGAGCGGCTCCGCCGGACTCCCTGAAAGGGGAACGGCCAAGAGGGTCTTCGGGCTCACTTGATCGCTGACGGAGCCACGACCCTCTCGGGAGGTTTCGGCCAAACGAGTGGGTAATCGGAGTAGCTTCGGTTGCTTCGACGGAAGCCCCGGAGGGGCGAAGGTTTCGGCCGACGCTCAACCGGGGTTTTCCGCGTGCTATTTCTCTTTGCTATTCCTTCTTTCGATTTTTCGGCCTTGCTTAAGGGTGGCGCGTATTTTGGGGGCCGAGAAATCGAAGTGCTGCTGCCGGAGTTCGACGTGGGGGACGGCCGGCTCGATCCCTCTTTTCTATCTCCCGGCCTTGAATCAGATTGACGCGACTCAGTGGCCGAAAAATCGAAGTGCTGCCGCCGGAGTTCGAGGTTTGGGACGGCCGGCGCCGCAGGCGCCAGGCCCAGCAGGAACCCCTTTTTTCTTTGTGGGCAGTCTTTGCTGACTGCTTATTGCTTATTGCTTATGCCCAGATTCCGCAGGAACGCCTCGTTGTTGGGCTCACGGCCGAGAAATTCTTGCAGGAGTTGATCGGCGTCCTTAGATCCGCCCTGCTCGAGGATGACCCGCCGGTATTCACTGCCCACCTTTTCATTGAGCACGCCTTCGTCCTGAAAACGGCTGTACATGTCATCGCCGAATACCTTGGACCACAGGTAGCCGTAGTACCCGGCGTCGTAACCGCCCATGATGTGGCCGAAGCTGGCGAGGAAAAACGTGCCCTCCGGATAGGGGAGGCCGGTTACGTCGTAGGCCTCCCGATCGAGCGCCTCGAGATCCCAGGTTTCTGAGTCGTCGTGGACGGATAGATCAATCACGCCGAAGTAAGCCTGGCGCAGTGTGGAGCTGGCGACGTTGACGTCGCGGGCAGCCACCAGGTGGCTAACAAGATCGGAGGGGATGTTCTCACCGGTGGCATGGTGCCGGGCGAACCTCTGCAGCACCTCTGCTTCCCAGGTCCAGTGCTCCATGATCTGCGACGGCGCCTCGACGAAATCCCACTCGGTGTTGGCGCCCGAGAAGCGGGCAGACTCGGCTTGTGTGAGGCACTGATGGAGGATGTGTCCGAATTCGTGGAACAGAGTCAGGACTTCCTCGTGCCGGAGCAGGGAAGGGGCATCGGCTGCCGGCTTTGTGAAGTTGGCCACCATCGCTGCCACCGGCCGCACATATTCACCGGAGGCGTGTCGATACCCCGGCACCAGGTCGAAGGCAGCGGCGTGGCCATATTTACTGTCGCGGGGGAAGAGGTCCATGTAGAAGTACGCCAGATGCTCCCCGGTCTCGGAATCGGAGATCTGGTAGAGGTAGACGTCGGGATGCCAGGCATTGACCTCCTCGACCCGGGTGTAGGAAACTCCGAACATCTGCGACGTCAGTTCGAACATTCCGTCGAGGACACGCTCTAGCGGGAAGTAGTTGGCGATCTCGTATTGGTCGACCCCGAATTCTTCACGGGTGATCCTGGTCGTCAGGTAGGTGATGTCCCATTGCTGGAGAGTCTCATCTCCGCTCTCAGCTTCGAGCATCTGCTGCATCTTCTCGTGCTCGGGAACCACCTTCTCCTGTAGGCGAGGGACCAGGCTGTCATAGAAAGTGGCTACTCGATCAGGGGTCGCCATCTTCACCTCCATGCGGTGGTGGGCCCAAGACGGGTAATCAAGCAGCCTGGCGACGTCGCGGCGGATGTCGATCGCCTCCTCGAGCAGAGGCCGATTCTCGGCGACGGCCGAAGTGGATCTCTTGCGCCATAGCTCCTCTCGTCGCCGGCGGTTGGTGGCGTTTTGCAGATATGGAAAAAGCTCGGGGTAGTCGAGCGTCACACGAAGTGTGTCTTCCGCCTCTCCAGGGCTCAGGGCATCGATGTACGTCTGCGGCAAACCGTCGAGCTCGTCAATGGTGACGTCGATCCAATCTTTGTAGCCGTCGACATTGGATTGGAACGCCACCTCGAGCTCAACCAATCGTTCCTTGAGCTTCTTGAGCTCCGCCTGACGCTCGGGCTCGAGATCGTGCCCGGCTCGATGGAAGTCCCTGAGCCAGAAATCCATCAGGCGACGTTGCTCTGGTGTCGTCACCGGATCGGCGTCTGCGAGCTCACGCAGTGCCTGGTAGAGATCGGCTCGAAAAACGACTTCAATTCCCCACTTGTTGAGTCTTTCCTCGGCCGACGACCCGGCCTTTCGCACCGCCTCATCAGTGTGCACACGCGCCATGAAGGCGCCCCGCCCGTATGCGATGCTTACGATGGCGCTGGCTTCATCCAGCGGCAGCAGCGTGTTCTCCACGGTGCGGGCCCCTTCTTCTGCCACGACCCCCTCGATTAACGCGTTGGCTTCGACGATGCCCTTTTCGGTTACTTCCACCACGTCGGCAGCCGTGGTCGAGGTGTAGTCGTAAAGCATGCGGGAGCGAGGTTAGTGCTCGACCCGGCAGCAAAGCACGTAACATCCTGGGCATGAGCTACCCCGCCAGACTGCTGACCGAAGGCGAAGTCGTGGTTCGGGCCTTTAGGCCCCACTGGAAATCGCTTGTCATCCCGGTCTTGTGGACCGTGCCGGCCGTCGTAAGCGCAGTCCTCAATGAGTCGCTTACTCCCACCGGGTTTCCCCGCAACGCCATCTACGGCATCATCGGGTTGGGATGGATTGTGATCGCCGGGATGCCGATCCTGCGGTGGTGGTTCACGAAGTTTGTACTGACGAACGAACGGCTGATCCTGCGCAAAGGCATTGTTGCCCGCAGTGGCGTCGAGATCCCGCTGGAAGTCATCAACGACGTGTTATTCAGCCAGACCGTGTTCGAGCGGATTCTCGGGTTTGGCGACCTGGTGATCGAATCTGCTGGAGAGCAGGGTCAGAGTCGCTTTTCCAACATCCCCCGCCCCGAAGACTTCCAGAGTGAGCTCTACCGACAACGAGAAATAAGGGCCAGAGACCTGTCAGGGGTTGGGCCCGAGCCGGCGGTTGACACGCTCGCCAGGCTGGCCAGGCTCCATGAGGACGGCGTCATTAGTGACACCGAATTCGCCGCCAAGAAGCAGAAGCTGCTCGACGAGATTTAGGAGGCCGGTCGGGGCACTGACCGCTCAGCTCAATCCCAACCGGGTCAATAATCGATCCCTTTGAGCTTCGCGCTTGGCTCTGGCCTTCAGCAGGCGGTTGCGTCGCTTCTGAAACTGCTCAACGTCGCGTGCGGTCATCGCAGCGTTCTCTCGCTCTACCGGGTCTTCGGACACAGCCGCGTCCCGAGCAGCATCATCGGCCAGGGATTGGTGGTAAGACAGCTCATCGGTCACCCGCGTGATTTCCTCGTCCAATAGCAGAACCTGGTCGTTGAGAGCGAAGAGGCGCCGCTCGGCACGAGCCATCAGATGACAACTCCGTTCTGGACGATGGTGAGCGGCCATGCCAGGGTGCCGAGATCTTCGAGGGGGTTGCCTTCCACCAGCAAGAGGTCGGCCACCTTGCCGGCTTCTAGAACGCCCAGCTCATACCAGCCGAATACAGCGGCGGCCACCGATGTCGCGGCTGCTATGACTCCGGCATTGGTCATGCCGAGGTCTCGCAACAGAGTCATTTCGTCGACCAGCTGACCAGGGGGATTGAAGGGAGTGCCGGCATCTGTGCCCGGAAGCACCATCACCCCGGCCTCAATGGCCGTGGCCGTCGACGCCGCGGCGACTTTATCCACCTTGGCCGCTCGCTTGAGCAAGTCCCGGGGGAGCTCGAACTCGCGCTGGAGGATGGCCTTTATTGGCACCAGGGTGGGGACGAGCGCCACCTCTTCCTCCATCATCCTGACGGCCTGGTCGGCCGTGGCCGCAGTACCGTGCTCGATGGTGTCGATGCCGGCGTCCAGCACCAGCTCAATCCCCTCGGGACCGTGGACGTGTCCCGCCACCAAAACGCCCATCTCGTGGGCCGTCTCCACGGCCGCGCGGACCTCGTCTGCGGACATGACGACGTCGTAACCGTGAGTGCCGGGCCCCAGTACACCGCCGGTGGGGAAGATCTTGATCAAGTCGGCACCGCGCTCAATTTCCTCGGTTACGGCTCCAGCAACTTCCCCGGCTCCTTGAACTTCAACGCCTATCGTTTGACCGTGACCACCCTTGGGGGTAATGCCCCGCCCGGCGGCGATAATTCGGGCTCCCTGCAGGTCTCCCTCGCGTTGCGCGGCAGCAATTTCGATGGCAACTCCCTCTCGGGAGCCGACGTCGCGAGCGGTGGTTATACCCGCCCGCAGGAGGACGGAGGCAGCGTGAGCGGCCCGGATGACAGTGCGGCTGACCGGCTCTTCGGCA
>JAUXLW010000235.1 GCA_030623545.1 Acidimicrobiia bacterium
CCGATGCTTCCCACATCGGCCCGGCGGCACTCAACGCCTTCACTGCCGTGCTGATAGCCGAAGCAGCATTTGACGAGCGGGTGCGTTCATTTGCCGGCGATCCTGAGGCCGTGATTCGAGCCTGGGAGGAAGCCCTGGCCGACGCCGGCGTTCGCCGGATCATCTGGGTGGGTACCTCACCCGCACGGGAGAGCCTCGCCTCACTGGCACCGGAGTTCATCGAGGTATCCGTCGTCGATCGAGACCTCGCCGACATTGCCGGCGAGGTGGCAAAACGAGACGACGCCGCCTAGAGGACGACCACCCTTCTAATACGGACGCGCCAGGGGCATCTCCCCCGTTTCGAGATATCTCCAGGCCGAAGTCACCATCGCCGCTCCAATGATCGTTGCCAGCGCTCCGACGTAGAGCCACAGGAGCGCGAAGGCGACGCCGCCCAACGCCCCGATCGTGGTGCCAAGGTCGTCTGCATTACTCAGGTAGAGGCCGAAGAGAAGGCTGGCGCCAACAGTCCCGATGGTGCCGACCAGTGCCGCGATCCATGTGGCCGGTAGCGGCTCGGGCGGACCCCAGTGATAGAGCACTCGCAAGAAAAGGAAAAGGCCCAGCGACGCCAGGGGGATTCGCAAGATGGAGTAGACGGTTGCTAGGAAACTGATGCCTGTCTCCTCCTCGATGTAGCTGGTGAAAACTCCTCCCACAACAAGCAGAAATGTCGTAACCACCAGGGTGCTCCCGGCCGCAAGCGTGAGCCCAATGCCAACAATCCGGACATGCCACCGCGAGCGATGCTCCACCTGGCCCTCCACCCTGGCCAGGGCCCGCTGCATGGCAACCACCGCCCGGGAGCCGGTGTATAGGGAAAGAAGCACGCCGAGACCAATCAGAACACCCTGACGCCCGTCGAGTTGGCTCTGGACGTCGAGAATCATGTCGCGGATTACGTCGGTCACTGCCGCCGGCGCGAAGAGCGCTACCGAATCCAGAGTGCGGTCGAGTGCTCCGACGTCGCGACCCAGGAAGGAGGCGGCCACTACCAGTACCAGTACCAGCGGAACCAGGGCAAAAAAGCTATTGAAGGCAACCGCGGCCGCATACAGCGGAACGTCGGCACGACGGAGACGCTTCCAGAACGAGATGGGCCACGCGATCGACCGCTGCAGTGAAGAGAGGGCCACGGTGGAGCCAGCATAGGAGTTGAACCTCAAAAAACCGCGAAATCAGTACCATCCCGACGTGATCCGAATCCTGGCCGCGCTCTCACTCGTGCTGGCCGCCTGCTCTCCCCTGTCCGGTGCTGTGGAGGAAGGCACCCTGGCCAGCACCACAACCACAACAGTCCCCCAGACCACCACCACCATCGCCGTGGTGGAACGGCCGGCCACGACCACCACGTTGCCCCCTGAGCCACTGACCCGATTCGTCGACGCACGCACGGTCCTCGAGCCGAGGGACGGCCCGGTGGAAGGCCTCCTGCAGTTCCGGGGCAATCCGAGCCGGACCTGGTACGGCGCCGGGCCTGTGCCCGAGAACCCTGAGATCGCCTGGACCTTCGAGGTTGGCTGTGGCCCATCGTCGGTGGGGGGTGAGGTAACCCAGTGGTGCGGAAGCGGCTGGACCGGCCAGCCTGTGGTTTGGGAACGGGAAGACGGGGTTACCGAGTTGATTTTCGGGGCGTACGACCATGCCGTGCACTTCCTCGACGCCGCCACCGGAGAGACCACCAGGCCAGAGTTCCCAACGCTCGACATCAACAAGGGCTCTGTCACCCTCGACCCCGACGGCTTCCCCCTCATCTATTTTGGTTCGCGGGATGATCGGATTCGCATCGTCGCGCTCGATCGCAGCCCTCCATCGGAACTGTGGTCCTTCTTCACGCCTCCCGGGTCCATCTGGAATAACGACTGGGACGGCAACCCAACAATCATCGACGACCTGCTCTTCGAAGGCGGAGAGAATGGGATCTTCTATGTCTGGAAGCTCAACCGAAGCCTCGACGAAGAGGGCCTAGTGCAGGTCGATCCCGAACTGATCTTCTCCACTCCCTCCTATGATGATGAGCTCATTTCTAAGGTCGGCCGCAACGTCAGCATCGAGGGCTCGGTAGCGATCTTTGAGGATGTCGTCTACATGGCCAACTCGGGCGGCCGGGTGCTGGGACTGGATTTGACCAACATTGACAAGGGCGAAGCGCCGATCGTTTTCGACTATTGGGTTGGAGAAGATGTCGACGCCACCATCGTGATCGACCCCCGGGGAATGCTCTATGTGTCGGTGGAGCTGGAGGAGTTCCGGCCCCGGGCACTAGAGCTCGGACAGCTCATCAAGCTAGATCCGGGGCAAGAAGACCCGTACGTGTGGGGCATCCCCGTACCGCCTCTTTTCCCGGGAGATGATGGCGGCCTGTGGGCCACGCCGGCCCTCGGCGATGGAGTTCTCTACACAACCACTCATCCCGGCGAGCTCCTGGCGGTCGACACCGAAACCGGCGAAGTGCTGTGGCGACGCGAGGTGGGCCATCATGCCTGGTCGTCACCCGTGCTCGTGGACGACACACTTGTGGTCTCGATCAACTGCGAGGAGGGTGGTGGGCTGCGCGGCTATGACGTTGCCGAGCCTGCCAACCCCCTGGCGCTGTGGCAGCTAGATCTCGAAACCGGATGCATCGAAAGCACCCCGGCGGTGTGGAAAGGCGCCATCTACGTGGCGTCACGGGACGGCAACTTCTACGCCTTCAAATAGCCCTGTGTATTAGCCGTCTTCATCAGACGAGCGCTCATCCCGCGGAACTGCCAGGTCCCGGAACTCGTCGGGAACGCCGCCGGGTCCAAGACCCGTAGACGCGCGTGAAACCGCATCTTTTCCAAATCGCCGCTGCAGCTCGTCGACCGCCCGCTCGAGCTCCAGCCGCTTATGAGCCACCTCTGATCCGCTATCAGCGACATTGACGTCG